>JAJXXG010001190.1 GCA_021781255.1 Acidobacteriota bacterium | reverse complement strand
GACGAGCAGATTGCCCTGGTCGAGGCCTACTACAAGGAGCAGGGCCTCTTCCACACCGCCAGCTCGCCCGAGGCCGAGTACAGCCAGACGCTGGAGCTGGATCTGGCCACCGTGCAGCCGAGCGTGGCCGGTCCCAAGCGTCCGCAGGACCGCGTGCTGCTGAAGGACACCGCCTCGAGCTTTGCGCAGCAACTGCCCGGCCTGCTGGCCCCCACGGCCAAGCCGCTCGGCACGCGCACGGCCGTCGCGTGGGATCGCAAGTCCGTCGTGGCCGATACCGCCGTGGCGGAGAAGGCTCCGCTCCATGTCACCACCACGGTCAAGGAGCGCTTCGGCGTTGACCCCGACCAGTACCTCGATCACGGCTCGGTGGTGATTGCAGCCATTACCAGCTGCACCAACACCTCCAATCCTTCCGTGATGATGGCGGCCGGGCTGCTGGCAAAGAAGGCCGTCGAGAAGGGGCTGAGCGTCCCCCCGTGGGTCAAGACCTCGCTTGCGCCCGGCTCCCGCGTGGTCACGGACTACTACCAGAAGGCGGGCCTGCTGCCGTATCTGGAAAAGCTGCGCTTCAACGTGGTGGGCTACGGCTGCACCACCTGCATCGGCAACTCCGGCCCGCTGCCCACCGATGTGTCGAAGAGCATCGATGAGCACGGTTTGGTCGCCGTCAGCGTGCTCAGCGGCAACCGCAACTTTGAGGGCCGCGTCAACGTCGACGTCCGCGCCAACTACCTCATGAGCCCGCCGCTGGTGGTCGCTTACGCGCTGGCCGGCAAGATCGGCCATAACTTTGACTCCGACCCGCTCGGCAACGATCCGGCCGGCAACCCCGTCTACCTCAAGGACATCTGGCCCACCCAGAAGGAAGTGGCCGACGCCATCGAGAAGGGGCTCAGCAGCGAGAGCTTCCGCAAGGAGTACTCCACCGTGAGCCAGGGAGACGCCAACTGGCAGGGGCTCAGCTTCCCCACCGGCGACGTCTACCAGTGGGAGCCGGACTCCACCTACATTCGCCAGGCGCCATACTTTGACGGCATGGCCAAGACGCCCGCCCCGGTTAGCGACATTCTGGGCGCGCGCGTGCTGGCCGTACTGGGCGACTCGGTGACCACCGACCACATCTCCCCGGCAGGTTCCATCAAGGCCAACGGCCCGGCCGGCAGGTATCTGGCCGAGCATGGCGTCAAGCCGGCAGACTTCAACAGCTACGGCTCGCGCCGCGGCAATCATGAGGTGATGGTGCGCGGCACCTTCGCCAACGTCCGCCTGCGCAACAAGCTGGCTCCGGGCACCGAGGGCGGCGTTACCCGCCTGCTGCCTGAGGGCGAGCAGATGTCCATCTTCGACGCCAGCGTGAAGTACGCCGAACGCAACGTGCCGCTGGTCATCCTGGCAGGCAAGGAGTACGGCTCCGGCTCTTCGCGTGACTGGGCGGCCAAGGGGCCCAAACTGCTCGGCGTCCGCGCCGTCATTGCAGAGAGCTTCGAGCGCATTCACCGCTCCAACCTCGTCGGTATGGGCATTCTGCCTCTCCAGTTTGAGGATGGCCAGAATGTTGAGTCGCTTGGCCTGACCGGCGAAGAGACGTTCGACTTCCCCGGCCTGACGGCGATGCTGAAGGCGAAGTTTGCCAACGGCAGAACCCTCGACGTGACGGCCACCGCCGCGGATGGCGCCAGGAGGAAGACCTTCAAGGCCCGCGTCCGCATCGATACGCCGCAGGAGATCGAGTACTACGAGCACGGCGGCATTCTGCTCTACGTTCTGCGCCAACTCGCGGCAAAGTAGTACCGGCCGCAGCGCAAACCCAAAACAGGAAGGCCACTCCTATGCGGGAGTGGCCTGCCTTCCTGTTTGTGCTGGTACTTGTCTGCGTTTACTTGCGGCGTGCAGCCGGCTTTGCCGCCTTGGCGCCGCGCTTTGCCTTGGGTGCCGCCACAGCGGCGGGCGCAGCGGGCGCAACTTCGGCAGCGGCCTCGGGCAGGGCAGCCTGTTCCGCCACTCCGGGCCGAACGGCTTCCTGGGCGCGCTCGCCCAGCACATGCAGGCGCAGGAAGTTCGTGGAACCCGACTTGGTGCGCGTGCCGGCCACAATCGCGATCACCTCGCGGTTGCGAACGTACCCGTACTGCTCCAGCAGGCTCTCAGCTACCTCCACCATGGCCTCGGTCGAGGTCACCTTGGGGCAGCGGATGGGCGTGGTTCCCCACAGCAGATTCAGGCGATTGATGGTTACCTCAATGGGGCTGAGCGCGAATATGGGCGCCGAGGGGTGGTACTTCGAGATCTGGCGGGCCGTGGTGCCGGTCTCTGTAAACAGGGCGATGCCGCGCAGATCTAGGTCGTCAGCCGCGTGCGCCGTGGCCTCGCAGATGGTCTCCGCAATGGAGAGGTGCGAAGTGTGCGTGCGCGCCACCACGCCGGTGTCCTTCATGTGGCGCTCGGCCTCTGACACAATCCGGGCCATCATGGCGACGGCCTCCACGGGATACTTGCCCACGGCCGACTCGCCGGAAAGCATCACGGCGTCCGTGCCGTCGTAGACCGCGTTGGCCACGTCCGAGACCTCAGCGCGCGTGGGGCGCGGGTTCTCGATCATCGACTCCAGCATCTGCGTCGCGGTGATCACCGGCTTGCGATACTCCGAGGCGCGGCGGATGATGTGCTTCTGGATGGCGGGCACCTTCTCCGGCGGAACCTCCACGCCCAGATCACCGCGGGCCACCATAATGCCGTCTGCGGCCAGCAGAATGTCGTCGAGGTGCTGAATCGCCTGGGGCTTTTCCAGCTTGGCGATGATCCACGTCTCCCCACCGTAGGCGGCAACCCGGTTGCGCACCAGGCGAACATCCTCCGCCGTGCGGACGAACGAAACGGCGATCGCGTCCACGCCGTTCTTGATGGCAAACTCCAGGTCTTCCGCGTCCTTTTCCGTCAGCGAGGGAACGCGAACGGGAATGCCCGGCAGGTTGATGCCCTTGTTCTCGCCCAGCATGCCGCCGTTGATGATCTCGCACACCACGTCCGCGCCGTCCACCTCGTGAACGCGCAGCTCAATCAGGCCGTCCGACAGCAGAATGCGCGAGCCCTGCTCCACGTTCTCCGCTAACGTCTTGAAGGTGGTACCAACCAGCGATGCCGTACCGGGAACCTCGCGCGGCGTGATGGTCAGCCGCTGGCCGGCCTTCAGCAGCACGGGCTGGCGATCCTTCAGCTTGGAAGTACGAATCTTGGGCCCCTGCAGATCACCCAGGATGCACAGCGGCTTGTGCTCTTCGCGGCTGACCTTGCGGATCATCTGGATCAACGCCAGCTTCTCTTCGTGCGTCCCATGAGAAAAATTCAGGCGCACGACATCCACACCCGCGCGGATCAGGTTGCGAAACGCAGATTCGGTGTTCGATGCCGGGCCGAGCGTGGCAACAATCTTTGCACGGCGTTGAAGGGGATTTTCGGTCAGGCTGGTATCAGCGAACGACATTGAAATAACTCCAAAAAGGGTTCAATTGGGCAGAGGGTGGAATTGATGTGTGGCCCGCTTCATTGTACATGGCGGGGTGGGCGCAAGCCTCCCCTTATCCATCCTCCATGGTGGCCTGCGCAATGGTCGGTGAGAGCGGTCACAGGGCCTTGGATGCAGGTTCCGGGTCGGGGGATGGCGACTCCACATCCCGGCGCTGTCGGAACAGCACGCCGTTCAGCTCCGCGCCCAGCAGTGCGCTGAACGAGGTGATGTACAGCCAGACCAGCGTGGCTATGCCGGCGCCAAACGAACCGTAAAAACGCGAGTAGTTGGCAATGCGCGAGACGTACCAGCCGAAGGCGAGCGTGGCCGGGAACCAGACGATAGTGGCCGTAATGGCTCCGGGCATCACCCACACCCAGTGCTCCGTCCGCTTGGTGCCAAAGTGATACAGCGCTCCGGACACGGCAATGCTCGTGGCCAGCGCGATGGCCCAGCGCGCCATGCGCCAGAAGATGAGCACCATCGAACGCAGGTCGTGGCCCGCGTTATTGATCATCCAGTCCTCAATCTGGTGCCCGAACATGAGCAGCAGCGTGGCCAGAGCCAGCGGAACCAGCACAATGGGAACCAGCATCAGCGCGCGCAGTCGCCGCTGCCAGAAGCCCCACTCGCCGCGTGGCAGGCGGTAAGCGCGCCGAAAACCCTCCATGAGCGAAAGCATCAGGCCCAGGCCGGCAAACACGCTTAAGCCGGTGGCCGAAAGCAGCAGCTGCGCGGAGCGGATGCGGCGCGTCTGCAGTGAGATCTGCAGCAGAGACATGGTGTCGGACGGCAGAAACTGCTGAAAGGCGATGCGGATTTCGCCCACCAGTGTTGTGCCCTCCGGAACCAGCGCCAGCAGCGTGGTGACCACAACCAGTGCTGGAAAAAGCATCAGAATGCCGGAATAGGCAGCGGCCTTGGCCGTATTCAGCACATCATGGTCAAGGGCCAGCCAGAGAGCTTTCCGGAACTGGGCTGCAAATCGAGTCATCCGTGTCCTCTGCAAGAGTAGTGCATTTTCCATCCGCCGGACACACTCCCTCGTCATTCTGCGGGGCAATGCCCGCGGAACTCAACATCCCCTGCCGGAGTTTGTGATGCCGGATGAGCGCAACTGTTGATTTTTAACCCGGTTGCCGCATTTGAGTTGCTGCTGTAGTGAAGGGACTTGCGGCGGAGGACTTTGCGCAAATCGTTTGCCCTGTGTGGAGGCATACCTTACCGGTCAGGCTCAAACGGTTTATTATATGCGGGTTATGACAAGACTGTTTGCGCCTGTCTACAGGCTGCTTGTTCTCCTCCTCATCCTGAATACCGCAGGTGGGGTCCTGGCCCGGGCGCAGGCCCAGCCGGGGTCAAACTCCCAGCTCGCCTCCCGCGAGATCGATGCGCGGGTTGAGGCGCTGCTCAAGAAGATGACGCTCGAGGAAAAGGTCGGGCAGCTTGTCCAGTACTCCGCGGGATTTGCCACCGGGCCTTCTGCCTCCAACCTGACCTATGACGAACTGGTCGCCAAGGGCCAGATCGGGTCCATGCTGAACGTCGTCGGTGTCAACGAAACCAACCACTATCAGCACATCGCCATGGAGAAGTCGCGGCTGCACATCCCCATTCTCTTCGGCCAGGATGTCATCCACGGCAATCACACCACGTTTCCCATCCCGCTAGCCGTGGCTGCCAGCTGGGACCCCGAGGCCGCTGAAAGGGTGGCGCGCGTCAGTGCGGAAGAGTCCCGCGCCGACGGCATTGCCTGGGTCTTTTCGCCCATGGTGGACATCTCCCGCGACGCGCGCTGGGGTCGCATCGTGGAATCGAGTGGCGAGGACCCGTACCTGAGTTCCGCGCTGGCGCGGGCCTGGGTCAAGGGCTATCAGCAGGACGATCTCTCCAGGCCGGATTCCGTGGCTGCCTGCGTAAAGCACTTCGCGGCCTACGGCGCGGCCATCGCTGGGCGCGATTACAACGCCGTGGACATGAGCGAACTCACGCTGCGGCAGGTGTATCTGAAGCCCTATCAGGCCGCCGTGGATGCGGGGGTGGCCACGGTGATGAGCTCGTTCAACACCATCAATGGCGTTCCGGCAACGGCCGACCCGTTCACCCTCACGCAGATTCTGCGCAAGGAATGGGGCTTTGACGGCTTTGTCGTCTCCGACTGGGGCGCGGTGGCGGAGCTGCTGAATCACGCCATCGGGCCGGACGGCGCCACCGTGGCGCGCAAGGCCCTGGAGGCGGGCGTGGACATGGACATGGAGGGCAATCTGTACGGCACCACGATTGCCGCCCAGGTGCGCTCGGGCAAGATTCCGGAGAGTGTGGTGGACGAGGCGGTGCGCCGCATCCTCCGCGTCAAGTTTGCCCTGGGCCTTTTCGAGCATCCTTACACGCAGCCCGGCCCGGCCTATAGTCCCACGCCGGAGCGCCGCGCAATCGCTCGCAAGGTCGCCGACGAGACCATGGTCCTGCTCAAGAACGATCCGGTGGAGGGCGTAGGTACTCTGCTGCCCTTGACGGCCAAGGCCGGCAAGGTGGCCCTGATCGGCCCTCTGGCCGACGATCCCAGGAATCTGCTGGGAGCCTGGACCTCCGGCAATCCAAAGGACGTGATTACGCTGAAGACCTCGCTGCACGAGCGCCTGGGAGACCGGCTGCTCTACGCCGAGGGCTGCGGCCTGCTCTCTGGCGAAGATGCCAATGTGCTGAAGCAGGTAACCTTTGGCGGCGCCAATGTCCCGCTGCAGAAGATGCCCATCCCCGACGACGATAAGACCATAGCCGAGGCTGTGGAGACCGCGAAGAAGGCCAGTGTTGTAATCCTGGCGTTGGGCGAGCCCACCAACTGGATGGAGGGGGAAGCGTCGAGCCGCGTCCATCTCGGCTTTACCGGTTCGCAGGAAAAACTGCTGGAGGCCGTAGTGGCCACGGGCAAGCCCGTCATCCTGGTGGTGCTGGCCGGCCGGCCGCTGGAACTGAAGTGGGCCGCCGGGCATGTCCCCGCGATTCTGCAGGCCTGGAGTCCCGGCATCGAAGCGGGCCCCGCCGTGACGGATGTCCTGTTTGGCGACGCGAACCCCTCCGGCAAGCTGCCGGCAAGCTTTCCGCGCGCGGTGGGCCAGGAGCCCCTGTATTATGCGCAGCTTCCCACCGGGCGTCCGGCGCATGGCGACCTGAGCCACATGCCGCGCACCTCCGAAGAGAAATTCCTGTCGCGATATATGGACGAGGAGAACTCGGCGCTGTTCCCCTTTGGCTGGGGGCTCAGCTACACGCGCTTCCGCTACTCCACGCCCGTGGTCAGCCGGGCAGAGGTTCCGCTGGCCCAGGTCTTCAAGGCGCAAAAGCCGGTCATCACCGTCGGTGTGGATGTGACCAATACCGGCAGCGTGGCGGGTGCTGAGGTGGTGCAGCTCTACATCCGCAACACCGTGACCAGTGTGGAACAGCCTTTGCGCGAGCTGAAGGGCTTTACGCGGGTCAAGCTCGCGCCCGGCGAAACGAAGCATGTGGAGTTTCCGCTCGGCTTTGACGAGCTGAGCTTTTACAACGTGCAGTCCAAGCCCACCGTGGAGCCAACCACGTACGACATCTGGGTGGGCGGCAGCTCGCTGGCCACGGCTCAGACTTCCTTCCAGGTGACGGAGTAAGCGCGGCTAGCGGTAAGCGCGGCATCCTCATCGCGGCAGGGGGCTTGCAGTCCACCGGATTTTCCGGTGCGCTGGCTGGCCCGCCTGCCGATACACTTCTACATCAGGAGGCTTTCCCCGATGCAGACCCGTATCCAGGGCACCACCATGCCCGTGCTCGACGTGCAGCTTGAACCGAATGAGAGCGTCTTTTCTGAGAGCGGCGAACTCTCCTGGATGACCGCCTCCATCCAGATGACCACGCACACGCAGATGGGCGGCGGCGGAGGACTGTTCGGCATCCTCAAGCGCGTGGCCGGCGGCGGAAGCCTTTTCATGACGGAGTACCGCGCATACCAGTTTCCCGGCGTGGTGTCCTTTGCCACCAAGGTGCCGGGGCACATTGTGCCGGTGGAGGTGGGGCCGGGGCAGGAGTTCATGGTGCATCGGCATGGCTTTCTGTGCGCCACGCCGCAGGTCACCATCGGCGTGGGCTTCCAGCAGTCCCTGGGCGCGGGCATCTTCGGCGGCAATGGCTTT
>JAJXXG010000465.1 GCA_021781255.1 Acidobacteriota bacterium | reverse complement strand
GCATCGCTCGCGCGCCAGCTCGCAGTCTCCAAGGCTGTTCCCGCCAGGCGCCGCTCGCCCTGAAGGCGTTGCAGCGTCGCGAATGCTTGCGTGTGTGCAGCGTCCGCCGATTCTTTTTTTGCGATTAGCTTCGGCAGTTCTTCTCGCCATTCCTTCATGGCCAATTGACTCAATGGACGGCCGCTATCGAATCGCGTGGTTGGCGGATTTCTGCGGTGCGTGTCGATAGCCTTCGCCGCTCCCTCTTTCGCGGTGGCCGCTTGTAAGGCCAGATGCTGCGCCTCATTCGTCTCGGCGTCGAGTCGATCGAAAGCCGTCTGTGCGGTCCGACATTCTTCCAGTGCAGATGCGTGAGACTGCTCAGCCAGGCGTAACTCCTCTTGTGCGATCACCAATTCGTGCTCTTGGACGGCGGCCTTGGCGCTGGCAAGTTTTGCACGCTCGACATTAAGATCGATCGCGCCGGCATTTGTTTCGAGATTGTTTTCCATGTCGATTCTCCTCGGATTTTTTAGTCTTGCTGCTCGTTGAGCGTTCCGCGGGGCACAGGTCCGGCGAGAAATGCTCGCGCCATTTCATGCAACCGGGAACCGTCCGACGCGGATGTTGCCATGGTCATCGCGCGCGCTCGGGGACTGTCCACGCCGGCAATCGCCTCCCGCATCGCGTCCAGTGCTTCGCGTCGTCTCAGTGTTGTCGTGGTGCCATCGGTGAGCCGAAACGTCACATCGCCGCCGTCTGATTTCTCCAGCGCAGTCATTCGCCGTTTTAGTTCCTCGAGCGTCACGCTTCCTCCCTGATCGATTCAAGTTTGGAGATTCTCACCGCCAAATCATCCTGCTCGCGATCGCGTTGCGCGTGTTCGATAATCGCGCGCGCCGCGGTGACTCTCGCTGCGGACGGGGAATGTTGATCCGCCGCGATGTGCATCAAAACCGACGTTGCGAGGCCTGTAGCTGCGGACAGTCTCCCTGCTGCGGCCGACAACAATGAAACCTTCGCTCGCCGGTATTCTTCCGAAAAAGAGGACTCGGCGAGCCATCGCTGTAGTGTGCGCACCGAAACCCCGCACGCCTCCGCGGCTTCGCGAATTGTTGGCGCCTCCAACAGCGCAGTAATTGCCTGTTGCTTCTTGCGGGCCTTCCCGGTGGCTGTAGGCTTCTTCACTTTCGTCATCGCGTGTCATCTCTTGGCATGTCCAGCGCGTTCAACTGCCTTCACGATTCCGAGGATTATTGGCTGCACCAGGTACGTCCTGCGGTCCTAACGGAAGATCAAGCGGTCCTTCGTCCTTCGTCGGGATCGGATTCGGCACGTTCCGCGATGGAGTGATTGGATCGAATTGCCCTTCAGGAATCGGTCCGTTTGTGTCGGCAAAGTTCATGCTGTGTTCCTTTCGGTGGTTTCGGCGTTTGGTTGAGACTGTGCTGCAAGTTGCCACAGCCAGGGCCCGCGTAGTCCCGCGCGGCTTCTCTGAATACCGATCAAGCGGCCGGCATTTTGAAGAGTCCTCTCCGAGCAGTCGAGACGAGCGCGTAACTCCGCCACCGGCACAGGTCCCCGCGAAAGTTCCCGGCGCAGAACAATGCACGCTCGACCTCTTTTCGTTTTGAGCGGATCTTTCAATCTCGATCCTCCAGGCCGCGACGGATAAAATCGCGCCATTCCGCAGCTCGTTTGGTATCTGTGTCGGTGCGTTGTGCGAGCGCCGGCTGAGGCTTCGGAATTTCGCCGGCGTCCATCGTCGTAAATTGTCCGCGGATCAGCCGATCGGATCGCTTGTCTGTCATTTCGCTCGCCTCCGGGCCCGCGTTTCTGCCACGGGTGCAGGTTGGAGTGTTGCGTCCGGTTCCGATTCCGCGCGTCTTATAAACCCGACTGACAGCGCAGCCGAAAAAAGAGGATCATTCAAAGCCCAATCGGGGATCTCCTGGGCGCCAGACTGCTCGATAATCACGAGCTGCCGATTCCCCGAACGAAAATGCAGTCGGTGGTTCGCAATGAATTTCACTTTGTACCTCCGGCTTGCAATTTGTGGGCGGCCGTCACTTCCAACTTGCTCTCGGCGCCATTTTTGCTGACATCGTGCTGACATGAGACGGCCATGATTTAGAACCTATCGCGTATGTTATTTAAAAAACAGTAGCTTGCTGACTTCTATGTCTGTCGACCGGCTGATAACCTATCAGCGAGCCGAACAGATGCCGCTTCTCGTCCGCGTTTGCTTCGTGCTCGGCTTACAGCGAGCCGCGCCCCAATCTTCGGCCAGAAACAGTCCGGACACGAAACCATCCGCTTGCAGGAATCCAGCCTCAGTGAGCAGCGTCTCGAATGTCGGACGTGTGCATGGAACGGAATCATTCGCGATGGACCACTCCGCAAAATGGATGAGCAAGCGGCCGATTCCGCCGAAGCAACGATCTTTAGAGACGCATTGCTCTGTCATCCACTGGCGAAACGGACCGCGCCAGGCGTCGGGTTCATCCAACGGTGGCGCCTGGTCGATCGGACGCGAAGAGAGCAATGCGATGATCTCCGCTTTGTGCAAACGCAGCTCGGCCATCACCGGCTCCGCAGCCTCGCCCGGAGCGATTACCAGGCAGCCATCTTCGACGCGAATTTGACCGCCATTCGCTTCGACAGCTCGGACTAATTCCAATGCGGCGCTCATATCCTTACCTCCCCTGAAAGCTTGTTCCCGCCCTCTTCGGAATGTGGGTCGGGTGCCGTTTCGCCGGGAACAAGCTTTTGACCGCCATTTATGCCGGATTCAGGCTCGTTTCCGTTTCTTGTTTTCTTGTTCCCACTACATCTATGGATATTGGGAACAAGCTTTTCTTGATCTTCTGGAGAATCCTCTGTAGGTTTCTTGTTCCCGTTTTTTTCTATAGGGTCGGGAACAAGAGAACAGGCTTTTGCATAGGTGTACGGATCGCCACGTCTCCCCGATCCTGAGCGGATAACTTTCCCGCGGCCGACGAGGTCTCGAATGGCTTGCCTTTTGAGAGAAGTTCGGCCTTCGCAAACGTCGTTTATCTCGGGCTCGATCAGGCTCTTGCCATTCAGACATGCCAGAATTTCGCTGGCCACATCTAGGATTTCTCTCCCCTCGCGGCTGCCTCCAAGCGAGAGGCGCTTGGTTTCCAATTCAAACTCCAGGATCGTCTCCGGCAAATCCTGGCCCACGCGCTGAACAGTTTCGAGAGAGCGAAACTTTTCCGACCTTCGCAGGACAAGCAATGTGGAGACGGCGCCGCCGAGAGCGGTCGATCCAAGCGGAGAGTCGATCGCCTCTGTCTTCGCAAGCTTCGAAGAATGGTGAAGGCAGAGAATGTGCGTTCCGGTGTCGCGCGCCGCATCGATCAGCGGCCCCAGTGCCGTATAGGTTTCGGCGTATGCCTTCTCATCTTTGATGTTCACCAGTCGAAACAAAGGGTCGACCACAAGAAGGACCGGCCGTGCGGATTTGATTAGCTCTACAACTTCAATCCCGGTTCCAGCATCCGCGACCATGATGTTCTCGCTCCCATCCGCACCCATGGAGCGAAAGTCTCCGGCTACGTCCGCAGAACGTTCCTCAAGGGCGAGGTACAAGACCGCACCCGGCTTCGCGGACCAACCAAGGAACGACTCTCCCCTCGCCACTGCGAGCGCAAGATTGCGCGCCAATGTACTTTTGCCCGCCTTCGGTTTGGCGGCAAGAATGGAAACGCTTCCCGCGACCAAGCGGCCGCCCCAGGTCCAATCCACTGCAACGATCGGCTCAGACATCAGGGCTCCCAAACTCTTGAGCAGTATCGCCGGCTTCTTCGCAGGGGCCGGAGATGTCGACGGGGTTTTCGCATCGGATTTCGGCCTAGGCGCTCGCGCTGGTATATCCAACAGCTCGGCAATCTCATCGCCGGAAAACTTGCTGAGGCGTTCGCGTGGTGCTGGCTCAGGCAAATCAGTGGTCCTCATCCGTCGTATCCTCTGCTTGAAAATCTTGGCTGATTTCTACCAACGCATCGTGGATCCATTTCGGTACTTCGTGCGGAGCTTCCAGTCGAAGCGGCCCATCAAAGCTGCCAGGCGTGATCGGCTCCAGATCGTGAAGGCGATCGCAGACCTGATGAAACAATGCAACCAACTTTTCATCGCCCGGCCGCAAAAGCAGCTTCGCGCCCAGGGCGTCCATCAACCGCTCCAACTTGAAAACCCGATCGCGTTCCTTGCGGTCGACGGCGCGCTGGTGTAACTCTTCGGCATCGCGTGCAGTCCTGGCCTTCGCCGCTTCTGCACGTTCTGCCGGTGTGGTTTGCGCATCACCGAACAATGACGCCACTGGCAACTGCAGGGCTGCCATAATGCTCTCGACGGAGCAGCCCGCAGACCAACAGCGGAGCAGAACGCAACGCTCGCCAATCGTGATCGTCAACGATGGTTTCTTATCGGGATGAGCTGGGCATCGAGCTTGCCAGCGTCCACCTCCGATGCGGCGAGCGCGCAGAAGTTCTGCCATCCGCTCTGCTATCTCCGCAATGGATTCGACTGTCACCGCTGCCGGCCGCGGCGCGGTTGCCTTGGGCTGGGGGGAGACTGTTCTAAACCAACAAGCCAGTCGCGGACTGCCGATTTCCGATAGAGAACCAATCGGCCGATTTTTGTTCGCGGCGGTCCCTTCCCCTGCTTTTCCAGTCGATCCAGCCATCGCGTAGATTTTTTCAATTGGCCCACAAGGGCACTTTTTCGAAAGTAGTCATCGAGCAGACCTTCGGACTCAAGCATTGCCAACATCCCCCTTTTCGTGACACTGGGGGAATTATGGAGGACGTTTCAGAGTCACTAAATGCACGCGAACGCCGTCCGGACGATTCGACGGTGTTCGCGATCAGTATTCGTGCGGGTTCTGAGGTTATCCACAATTTGTCCGCAAACGTAGCGCGGACGATTTGTCAATGTTTGGAAGGGAATCGACGCGCCGATTGCCGGCTATTGCTGACACTGTGCTGACACGCTCTCAGAGCGGCCGCGGCAAACTATCGTGGGAACCGCATGAACAAAGGGTGAGGCGAGGATCGTAACAAGCGAGATGCGCTGATTGGGGATCAGCGGTCTAGCTTCAAATGTCTTCGCAAATGGCGTTTGCCTGATAAAAGCTCGGCTGAGTCTCCTTCTGAATCGGCAAGCTTCAACTCCCATTCAGATCTGAACTTTTTCTCCGTTTCTGGGGAGACCGATTGTTCTTTTGAAGATTTTGGGGCGTCATTCTGATACCTGTCCCTGAGCCGTTGCAATCCCCGCCTTGCGAGTCTTGGATACCTCTGGAAGAGATCGGCAACCGTGCGGGGACGATCCTCCGGTTTCAATTGCATGTAAAAGGCGCGCCCCTCACGCTCCAGACACTCACGGGGTGTGACCTGGGCATTGTCGAGTTCAACGCAGATCCTGCTCCATTCCTCGGGGGCGAGTCGACCGCGGCCAACTGTAGCTGCAATCTGCAGCAGCTTCTCCCTTCGCAATACATCGGGCGCCTCGGATGGTTCTTTCACGCGGAATTCAAGTGTTCTGGCGCTGATTTTGCAGTCCACATTTGTAAAGCATCGGCACAGCGCCTCGACCACATCCTTAGCGGACCCGTGGACGCGCATCCGCTTTTCATCGTTCTCACCGTTCTCCATGTCATCGCACAGGCCGGCGCTCCATAGCTTCCACCAAGGAAACGGCTGAGAACCGAAATCAAGGGGGAGACTCTTGAGGGTCAATTTTAGTTCCTCTGCAATCCTGGCAATCACATCAGCGCAAGTACAGGGGAATGCCATTGTGAAGGCCACATAGCCGTCAGGTCTGGCAAATGGATCACTGCCAAGCATCCACTCGGAGCGCGCAGCCCTTGCCATCATCGCGTCCCCGTCTTCGGCGTGGCAGTCTCCGAATAAATATCCCCGAACACGTTCGTCGCATCGCGTAGGGTTCTATCTTGCAAGTGGGCGTATCGCTTCGTAGTTTCGGCCTCCGTGTGCCCAAGCAGCGTGCCGACCTCGTACAGCCCCACACCCTTCGAGACCAGATGCGACGCAAAGGAGTGGCGCAGATCGTGGATGCGAACCGTGGGCCGGTAGCGTTTTTCGCCTTTTCGCTTGCCTCTCTTGATGGTCGTTTCCTCTGCCAGGCCGGCCGCTCTGCACGCTTGCACCCAGGGATTGCGAAGCGTTGTGCGTGCTCTCTTCTCCGTCTCCCCATCTTTTTCCTTGCCCGGAAATAGCGGCCCGGTTGCGTTCTTCGGCTTCATTCGCAGAAGCAATTCCAACGCGGGTTTGCTCAGTGGTACATGCTCAGTTTTTTTCTGTTTGGTGTGGTGGCTTGGTTTTGTCCAGACTCCACGATTCAAGTCGAAGTGTTTCCATTCGGACTTCATCACTTCGCTCGCGCGCGATCCCGTCAGCATGAGCAATCGCAGCGCGTCGGCCGCATTCTGATCCTCGTAGATGTCCAGCGCGTGCCGAAAGTCCTGCAACTGTGCGGTGTCGAGAAAGCCCTCGCGCTTAGGTTCGTCGAAGCGCGGAACGTTCTTCGCAACATTCTTCTTCATCCCCTCCCACTCCCACTCAACCGCAAGGTTGAACATTTTGGATAACAACGATAGAACGCGGTTAGCCTGGTAGGGAGTCGTTCGCAACGAATTGTGCAGCTTTTGTACAGTGTTACTGGCAATGTCATCCAATCTCGTCTTGCCGTCGTTGAAGTATGGAAGAATCAGGCGGTTTATCATCTGGCGATCATTGCGCTGGGAGCTTGACCGTTTGTTCACAGCGTGCATATCCAAATATTCTTGTGCCAGGTCGGCGATCGTTGGCGCCGACTTACGGTCTTGACGTTCCTTTTTACGCATGTCCAGCGGGTTTATTGGATTGTCCGGATCGCGCATCTTCTTCTTGAGGTTCCCGGCTTCGACGCGAGCATCCTCCAAGCTCATGTAAGGGTGCTGCGCGATGGTGTAGGACTGTTGCGGTCCGCCCTTGAACCTGTAAATGAGAATGAAACTTATACGGCCAGACGCCGTGATCCTCGCGCCGAAACCGGGCTCGGTATCCCAAATGACCCGATAACCCTTCGCTGGCGGTTCTTTCATGAGAGCGGCCAGCGCCTTTTCTGTAATTCGCTGGGCAGGTTTGCGAGGCCTTACCACTCGCCTGGAAGAGAGTGACGTGATCTTGCTTGCGGGCTGGGAGGTTATTTCTGCCATGTCTCGCCGCCTTTCGTGTCAGCACTGTGTCAGCAAAAAGCGTACTCTGGTGACTTTCGCTGTCTCTGAGTGTCAGCCGGTCGGCGGCGTATGTCAAGGATATAAAAAGGATTTCTGAGAAAGGCCTTTGTTTTGTGTCAGCAGAATCGCCGCGAAAAACTGATTCGTAATCAGCAGGTCATCGGTTCAAGTCCGATCGTCGGCTCCAACTATCTAGATATCGTGTCCACATCAAAAAGCAACCTCCCATGCAGTCGACCAGCTCCGCTGCAGCCTGGTTTGGAGTGCTTCGCTGATGCAAAACCATGGGCTCCAAGGCAGGAACCTGCCTTTTAGGAACCGTCAACTTACTGATTTAAAAATAAAGACGGAGCGTGGCCACCTTTCAGGATTGGAATGGTTGACTCGGGGAATGTTCCGTGATGGAGTTGAAAATGGGCTCTAGACATTCGTGTTTTATTCGC
>JAJXXG010000747.1 GCA_021781255.1 Acidobacteriota bacterium | reverse complement strand
CCGCAAGAACGTACCTGCCGGGCTGGAGTACAACCAGAATGCTCGCGAGGGCGATCCAGTGGTGATTGCGACCGGTCCTTATGCCATTCGTGCGCACGGGCCGCCACCGGGCAAACCGGATACGCCGCCGAATCCCGGGATGCATGGTTTCGATCCGCGCCGGCTGCCCGAGATGAAGGCAAGCTTTTTTGCCGCCGGGCCAGACATTGTGCAGGGCCGCACGGTGATGCCGTTTGAGAATGTAAACCTGTATCCTTGGCTTGCTCACATGCTGGGGCTCGTGCCCCCGAAGACCGATGGCAGCCTGAATGTGCTGTCGGGCATATTGCGCGATGGCGGCACTGAGCCGGCAAATTAGAGCCTGTACCCCGGGGAGTGCAAGAGAAGATGAGTATTGTTCTTGGAATTGACGGTGGAGGTACGCGAACCCGTGCTTCCATCGCTGCCGGTGACCGGGTCCTGGCCTTTGTCGAAAACGGATCCATCAAGCGCTTGCGCGTGGGAACTGAGACGGCGGAGGCCAATCTGCGCTCGCTGCTGCGGGAGGCCTTTGCGCAGGCCGGTATTGCCACGGTGGAGGCTGCCTCGGCTGGGGTTGCCAGCGCCACCATGCCGGGTGTTGCGGAGTGGATTACCCGGGTATTTCGCGAATTTGGCGTCGAGCGCTCTGAGGTTGTGGGCGATGAGGTCATCGCATTGGATGCGGCGTTCAAGGGCGGGCCGGGTATTTTGCAGATCGCCGGGACGGGCTCAAACTGCATTGGCCGCGCACCGGATGGCGGACGCGAGACCGCCGGTGGATGGAGCTCCCGGCTGGGCGACGAAGGCTCAGGCTACTGGATTGGCCTGCATGCCGTGCGCCGCGCGTTGAAGGCCTATGACCGCGAAGAGCCGACACGGGTACTGGAGACGGTTGGCCGCATCTGGGGAACGCCGACCATCGACGAGCTGGTGAATCTGGGCGACAGCACACCGGGTCCCGACTTTGCGGCGCTGGCGCCGGCGATCAGCCAGCTTGCCGAGGAGGGCGATGCCGTGGCCTTGGGCGTGCTGCAGCAGGCAGCGGCGGATCTGGTCGAGTCCGTTCTGCTGGTGCGCGGCAAGCTACGCCGCAAGCACGCCATTGCAGGTGAGGTGCCCGTGGCGTGGATCGGCAGCGTGGTGGGCAAGGCACAACTGGTGCGCGAGGCATTTTTTGCGGGTCTTCACGCGGCCGTTCCCGGCTTGTCGATTGGCGACACGGAAGTTGCGGGCATTGAAGGCGCGCTTTGGCGTGCCCAGCGCCTATTAGAGCAGAGATAGCGGCTCAGCTCACGCGCTCTCCCTGCACGAAGGATGCAAGCAACTGCCCTGTCGGATCGACGGCCACCAGATTCGCAGGTCTCCCTGTAGACACGCATCCGGCCTGCTCGGTCAGTCCGGTCATCTTCGCCGGATTGGCCGTAAGCAGGCGCAGACCCTGGTCCACGGTTGCGCCTGTAAATGCCACAAAGTTGGAGAGAGCCCGGTCCAGGGTGAGTACGCTGCCGGCTAGCACGCCGCGCGCCATGGCCCGGCCATGCGCTACCTGCACGGCAAAGCCACCCAGTTGATACTCCCCGTCGGGCATCCCGGCGGCGCTCATGGCATCGGTGACCAGTATGGCGCGCTCCGGCCCCTTAGCCCGCCACCAGAGGCGGACAATCTCGGGCTCCGTATGGATGCCATCGCAGATCAGCTCGGCAAAGAGCGAGTCGCTGGTCAGCACCGTGCCCAGGATGCCCGGTTCGCGATGGTCAAGCGGTCGCATGGCGTTAAAGGTGTGTGTGGCGCTGGCGGCCCCTGCTTCGATAGCCGCCTGCGTTTCGGCGCGAGTGGCGTCAGAATGGCCAAGCGAGACGCGAACCTGCCGCGCCGTGGCGTGACGGATCAGATCTACGGCGCCGGGCAGTTCCGGCGCTATCGTCATCAGACGAACGTGTCCCCCGGCCGCGTCAAACAGGCGGTCGAAGGTGGCAATGTCCGGTGCGAGCAGATGTTCCGCAGGCTGCACGCCACGCCTGGCATGCGACAGGAACGGTCCCTCCAGGTGAATTCCGATGGGCTGCGCTACCCCCTGCGCGGGCTGCTGCTCCATCAATTTCGCGATACCCTCGACAGCGCGTAGCGTAGTGTCCAGCGAAGCGGTGACCGTGGTGGCGAGAAAGCTGCCCGTGCCGCGCGAGGCAAGAAAACGGCTGATGGCGCCAAGCGCCTGCGGGGTCGCCTCCATCACGTCATGGCCGGCCGCGCCATGAATATGCACGTCGAAGAAGGCTGGACCCAGCGTAGCGCCGGGGAAATCCACCGCATAAACGCCGGCGGGAATCTCGACCGCATCGCGGCTGACGATTGAGGCGATGTGCCCATCCTGTATGAGAATCGCCGGCTTGTCGACCAGCCGTGATCCGTCCCACAACCTCTCCGCGGTAATCGCCGTTTGCATAGGGATGATTATTGCAGGCATGGCTCCTGTGCGCACGCTGATGCCGGTGTAGTACGCACCGGGCAAAGCGCTACGGATTGGAACGGATATTTAAAACTCTTCTCGCAGAGCTTTGGTATCGTTTTGCCATGCATATCAGGGCTCTGTTGACGGCGGTTTCCTCGGCATTGGTTCTTATCGCGGCGCCACTCGCGGCGCAAACACACGATCTGCCTACGAGTAAGCAGTGGATTGGCCCGATACCCGGTCATCCGCAGCGGCTGAACAGCCTGCCCATGACGACGGCCATCTCGCCGGACGGGCGTTATTTGGTCACAGTGAACGCGGGCTACGGCACCTATGAGTCGAATTACGACCAGTCGCTTGCCGTGCTCGATACACAGACCGGCACGCTCGAGGATTTTCCGGATTCACGCACGTTGACGCGTGTAGCCAGGCAGACTCTTTACTCCGGGCTCGCCTTCAGTCGCGATGGGAAGCACCTGTATGCGAGCATGGGTTCCCTCACCGACCCGCTTGGCAAAGAGAAGGACGACACCGGTAGCGGCATTGCGGTCTATCGCTTTGACAACGGGAAGATCGAGCCGGAACGCATCCTGCATCTACCTCTGCAGCAGTTGGCGCCGGGGCGAAAGACACGGCTGATCGGCGAGAAGGAAGGGGATAAGGGTGTGCCTTTCCCGGCGGCAATTGCCGTACTGGCGTCTGCCGGCGTGGAGAAGCTGCTGGTGGCCGACAACCTGTCCGATGATGTGTTGCTGCTCGATGCCGCGTCTGGGAAGATTGAGCATCGCTTCGATCTTGCGGAGAGCGATGCCGTGCCTTCCACCTATCCCGGTGCCCTTGCGCTGTCGCGCGATGGCCGCCGAGCTTTCGTCGCGCTGTGGAATGCCTCAGAGATTGTGGAACTGGATTTGGTGCGGAGGACAATCGGCCGCAGGCTTTCGCTGCTCAAGCCCTCAAACCCCGTTGCGCCCGGCACGCATCCGTGCGCATTCGCGCTTTCGCCAAACGGCCGAACGCTCTACGTTGCCCTTGCCAATCGCGATGCGGTGGCTGCTGTGAATGTGGGGGATGGGCAATTCCAAATTAGAGGCTACTTTGATACGCGCCTGCCGGGACAGAGCTACTTCGGCGCGGAGCCGGTGGCGGTGGCAACCAACGCGGATGGTAGCCGACTCTACGTGGCCAATGCCGCCAGCGACGCTGTGGCCGTGATGGATACGCGCAAACTCACTGCCAAGGCGGCTGGAAAAGGCATGGTCGAGCCCGACGGGTTTGTTCCCGCGGACTGGCTGCCGCTTGCGATGGCGTTCCTTCCGGGGAAGTCGGGCGGGCGGCTGTTTGTCGCTACGGCGAAGGGGCAGGGCACTGGGCCGAATAACTTTCCGCAGCGCCAGACACCGGAGTCGGAGGCTCGGCACTATCACTCAACGAGCACGTATATCGGCACGCTACTGTATGGCTCGCTGGCCACGCTTGACGCTGCGGAGATCGAAAGGAATTTGCGGCCATGGACGCAGGTGGTTCTTGCGTCCAACCGCATGAAGTCCGCGGCAGAGGAGATTCCATTTGCCGGTGCTGCGCATCATCCGATCAAGCACGTCATATACATCATCAAGGAGAATCGCACCTACGATCAGGTGCTTGGTGATTTGCAATTTGCAGGCAAGCCGGTGGGCAATGGCGATCCAAGCCTGACGATGTACGGCGCGGCGATTACGCCAAATATCCACAAGCTGGCCATGCAGTTTGGCGTGCTGGATAATTTCTTCGATTCCGGCGAGGTCTCCGGCGACGGTCACGTCTGGTCAACGGCCGCCATCGGGTCAGACTATCTGGAGAAGACTTGGCAGCAGTCGTATCGCGGCAACGAGCGCCGGTACGACTACGAAGGTGTTGTGGCGGATGGCTATCCGCTGCTGCAGAAGATACCCGACGCAAATGAACCTGCGAGCGGCTACCTGTGGGGCGACCTGGCCGCGCACGGCAAAAGCTACTATCACTTTGGCGAATTCATTTCCACCATCTTTTGCAATGAGCATGCAGCGCTGGATCCGCAACTTGGGCCGATGCTGGCGGGGCGCAGTTGCGCACGTCCGTCCGTGGGCCCCGGCGAGCCGTTGCCGGAGGAGTGGGGTGGCGGCGTAAACAAGTGGCCGTGGGCCATCCCGCTGATGGCCGCGAACACCGCGACCAAACCCGAACTGGTGGGGCACTTTGCCCAGGAGACGCCAGACTTCAATTTGATGGTGCCGGACCAGATTCGCGTGGCTATCTTTCTGCGGCACCTGAAGGATTGGGTGGAGCAGAAGGAGCAGGGCAAGGACACAATGCCGAACTTCGTGATGCTGCGCCTGGGCAACGATCATACGGCGGGCACGCGTCCGGGTGGACCGACGCCCAAGTCCTCGGTTGCTGATAATGATCTGGCGGTTGGACGCGCCGTTGAGGCAATCTCGCACTCGCCCTTCTGGAATGACACCGCATTCTTCATCCTGGAGGACGACGCGCAAAACGGAGCGGATCACGTGGACGCGCATCGCAGCTATGCGCTGGTCATCAGCAAGTATGCTCCGCACGGGCCGGGAGGTGCGCCATTTGTAGACAGCCGCTTCTATTCAACGGTAAGTGTAGTTCGCACCATGGAGGCGCTGCTGGGGTTGCCGCCCATGAACAACAACGATGCGTTCAGTTCGCTGATCTCGACGCTGTTTACAGGCCCCGGAGATCAGCCTGCGTACGATGCGGACTACTCCAACCGCGACGACGGGCTCATCTACACCGCAAATGCAAAGACGGCTGAAGGCGCCAAAGAAAGCATGAAGATGGATTTTCGCCATGCAGACCGCGCCGATGCGCAAAAGCTGAACGTGATTCTGTGGAAGGATGCCATGGGCAGCCAACCTGTTCCGGCAATGCTGAAGCAGCGTTCCAGGGTGAAAGCGCGACGCGACGACGATGATTAAGCGGCACGGCCGCGCAGAGAAACGGCGAAGTGCTCGCGCGTCGGCCTTTACCGTGTATGGTTATAGGCGGTAATTTTTTGAGCCCGGAGGGATGTGTGAGCGCGCTAAATCGCAGGAGCTTTTTGCGGGCAGCGGGGGCTGCCTCGGCGGGAACCTTGATTGGACCCAGAATGCATGCGCTGGTTGCAGCGGAGGAGGAACCGGCGCGCCGATTTGCGGCCAACGATCATATTCAGATTGCATTGATTGGCGCAGGCGGGCAGGGCCAGGGCGATACCAAAACCGCAGTGCAGGTGCCGGGCGTAAAACTGGTGGCCGTTGCGGACTGCTACGACGGCCGTTTGGAGCGCAGCAAGGAGATCTGGGGTAGCGACATCTTCACCACCCGCAACTACAAAGAAATTCTCGAACGGAAAGATATCGACGCAGTCATCATCGGCACGCCGGATCACTGGCATAAGCAAGCCTCTGTGGACGCGATGAAGGCAGGCAAGGATGTGTACTGCGAGAAGCCGATGATTCATCTCTACTCCGACGGGCCAGAGATGATTGAGGTGTCTCGCGCCACCAATCGCATCCTGCAGGTGGGCAGCCAGCGCGTGAGCTCTGTCCTTTATGCGAAGGCGAAAGAGCTGCTGGCCGCGGGAGCGATTGGCCAACTGAACATGGTGACGGCGCAATGGGATCGCAACTCGTCCATGGGCGCGTGGAACTATACGATTCCTCCGGATGCCTCGCCGCAGACGTGCGACTGGCCTCGATTTCTGGGTACGGCACCCAAAATTCCCTTCAATGCGGAGCACTTCTTCCAGTGGCGCAAATGGAAAGCCTATGGCAGCGGAGTGGCGGGCGACCTGTTTGTGCATCTCTTCAGCGGCACCCACTTTATTACCGGTTCACATGGCCCCACGCGCGGCATGGCGACCGGTGGGCTGCGCTTCTGGAAGGATGGCCGCGATGTTCCGGATGTGATGCTCGGGCTGTTCGATTATCGAGAGGGCTTCAACCTGAGCCTGCGTGTGAACTTTGTGGACGGCGGCGCGGAGAGCGAGGGACTTACCTTTACGGGCTCAGAGGGCACCTTGGAAATCGGTTGGGGTGCGGTGACGGTGAGCCGCGTACCGCGCGAGAAGGAGCCCGGTCTTACCATCGATACATTCCCTGTGGCGATGCAGAAGCAGATTGAGACAGAGTATCGCCGGAAGTATCCACGCACGCACTTTGAGGGTGAGCCCCCCGTCGGCGTTGAGAAATACATGGCGCCTGCCGGCTATAGCGACAGCTATGACCATTTCAAGAACTTCTTTGCCGCAGTGCGCTCACGCAAACCCGTGGTGGAGGATGCTGTCTTCGGCTATCGTGCGGCGGGCGCAGCGTTGTTAAGCAATCTGAGCCTGGAGCGCGGATCCGTTGTGCGCTGGGATCCGGATGCAATGAAGCTTGTGTAGCCCTCGTCCGTTTAGACTGGGGTCATGGTCAAACGCATTGGAGTGCATCTGGGCACGGCTGGCGGGGCATCCAGCGCTGTAGAGCGCGCACAGGAGATCGGCGCAAACACGTTTCAGATTTTTTCGTCGAGCCCGCGTATGTGGCGCGCCCCCAAGGTCGATCCCCGGCAGGCGGAGCGCATGCGCGAACTGCGCTCCAGGCTCGACGTGGGGCCGCTGGTTATCCACACCAGTTATCTGGTGAACGTCTGCAGCCAGTCTGACGAGGTGCGGCAGAAGAGCATTGCCGCGTTCCGCGGAGAGATTGAGCGGGCACTGGCATACGGTGCAGAGTATCTAGTTTTGCATCCCGGTTCGTGGAAGGGCCTGACGCGCGACGAAGGACTCAAGCTTGCAGCCGATTCGATTGAGCGCGCCATCGACGGTCTGCCATGGCAAGGCACCGGGTTCCACATCCTGATTGAGAACACAGCGGGCGCGGAGTTCTCTCTGGGAGGCAGCTTCGAGCAGGTTGCCGAGCTGGTGCATCGGCTCAAGCATGCTGCTCCGGTGGGTGTCTGCCTGGATACCTGCCACACGCACGTTGCGGGCTATGATCTGGTGACGGACGAAGGTTACGAGCAGACCCTGCGGCAGGCTGCGGATACGGTCGGCTATGAGGCTGTGCGCGTATGGCACTGCAACGATGCCAAGGCCGCGCGCGGTTCCAAGCTCGATCGCCATGAGCACATCGGGCAGGGCACGATGGGGGTTGAGCCGTTCCGGCGTTTGCTCAACGACTCCCGGTTTGCGCATTGCGCCTTTATTGCCGAGACGCCCGT
>JAJXXG010000609.1 GCA_021781255.1 Acidobacteriota bacterium | reverse complement strand
AGCGACAGTTCCAACTTCCGCTGCATCGCCGACGACGAAGACCTCAGTTTCAGGGGCGCTCCGCCGCAGCGCATCGGCCGCATCCCGGCGTGCTGACACCCCGAGTGCAAGAAGCACTGTGTCGGCTGGGATCTCAATCCTTTCTCCGGACTGCATGTCGTGGCAGAAGATGCTGCGATCCGCTACTTCCTCCAGCTTGCAGTCGAGGCGTATGGGGATGTCCAGATCCTTCACCATAGTCATCAATTCCATGGCGGCAGCGCCACTGGACTTTCCGAGGTGCGACATATCAGAAAGCATTTCTACGATGGTCACATCCCTGCCGCGGCGCTTGAGGCCGATCGCAGTTTCGACGCCAACCGCGCCGGCGCCCACCACTACTGTATTTGCGCCGACCGGCAGTTCGCCGCTATCGGCGTCCGGGGCCCAGTGAACATGAGGTTTGTCGATGCCGGGAAGCGACGGAACAATGGGCTTGGAGCCGACGGCAATAATCAAAGCGTCGTAGCTTTCGGCGTCGATCATTTCCTTCGTCGCTTGCGTGTTGAGCAGGATCCGCGCCAGGGCCTTCTTCGCCTGGCACTGCAGGTAGTTACGGTAATCTCTCATGTCCTGCTTGAAGGGCAGCACCGAGCCGGGCACAACATGTCCGCCCAGGCGATTGCTCGCTTCGTAGAGCGTGACGTCGTGTCCGCGTTCGCAGAGGGTTAACGTCGCCTGAATGCCGGCCGGACCACCGCCCACCACTGCTACCTTCTTCTTTACCTCGGCCTTCTTGACCTTGCCTTCGGGGAATTCAGTCTCGTTGCCCAGGTAAGGATTCACGGCGCAATTGATGACCGAGGGGATAATCAGCCGGAAGCCGCAGTACTGGCAGCGCAGGCAGGGACGAACGTCTTCTTCACGTCCCAGGGCATACTTGCGCGGCATTTCAGGATCGGCCAGCAGCGGGCGGCACATCGCGACAAAGTCGGCCTTGCCGGCGGCAATGATCTCCTCCGCCATGTTGACGTTCATGATCGAGCCCACTGTGCAGACCAGCAGATTTGGAAACGCCTTCTTGATATCGGCGGCATAGTGCACGTTATACATCCGGTCCATCAGGTAGTTCTGCCACCAGTTCCGCATGTACTGAAGCTCGCCGTGCAGGCCGGCGGAGACGTGCAAAATGTCCACCTTGTGCTGAATCAGCTCTACGTACTTGAGAGTCTCCTCGAAGTGCATGCCGTCGGGGTGGATCTCATCGGCGGACATGCGGAACTCGATAACGAAGTCTTCGCCGCAACGCTGGCGGACCCGGTCCAGCACCTCGATGCCAAAGCGCGCCCGGTTCTCCAGGGACCCGCCATATTCGTCCGTGCGCTTGTTGTACAGGGGGCTGGCAAACTGAGAGATCAGGTTTCCGTGGCCACCATGGATCATGCACATCTTGAAGCCGGCGCGCTTGCAGCGATACGCTGCGGCCGCGTACTTTTCCACCGTTTCTTTTATCTTGGCGTGATCCATTTCCACTGTGGGCATGGGATCCCTGTGTTGTGCGGGTGCGCGCCACTTCTCGTGAGACGGAATCAGGGAGGAGGGGCTGAAAGCAGGGCGCCCGGTCTTGCCGGGATCGGAGTCCTTACCGTTGTGGTTGATTTCCAGCGAGGCGCGCGCACCATAGCCGTGGCACATCTCGACAAAACGGGTCAGCGGAAGGATGCACTCGTCGGAACCGAGATCGAGTTGGCGCTCTTCGTCGCAGACCTCTTTGATGTCGACTACGGAGTTGCCTACATGAATAATGGCGGCGCCTCCCCGCGCGATCGACCGGAAGAAATCGACAAATTCAGTGGTCACCCTTCCTTGCCGGTCGGCGAGATTAGGAGACGGCGGCGCCATCTCCAACCGGTTCTTGAACTCCACACCTCGAATCCTGATAGGTGCGAACACGTGCGTATATTTGGATCCCATCTGATCCCTCCTCTTGGTGTGGCCTTGCAACAGCTCCGGTAACAAGTGCAGACCGCCGTACCTGCGTAGACGGCCGCCGAGAAAGAGCGAAAACGCTGAGTTTCAACAGAAATCAACCGGCCGTCACGCTGTTGCGATGCGGAAGATCTTCTCGGCGTTCCCGTGTGCGATCTTCTCGATGTCGGCTTCCGGCAGCGGCGCGGAGTTCATAAAATCGGCCGCCTCGACCGATTCCTGGTACGGATAGTCAATTGCAAACAGGATATTGTCCGGTCCGAGCGCGTCGTTACAGTACGTCAGCACTCTGTGATCGTTCATCCCGCTCGTGGTAATCACAAAATTGTCCTTAAGGTATTCGCTGGGCCTTTTCTTGAGCTTGCCATGCCCGCCGGTAAATGCCCTGTACATATAGTCAATTCGGTAAGGCCAATACGGCAGTCCTTCTCCCATGTGCCCGAGAACAATCTTCAGATCCGGAAACTGATCGAAAACTCCACTCACGATCAGCCGCATGGCATGCAGGCCGGTCTCCATCTGGAAACCCCAGAGTGCGCCCGCGAGAGTTGGGTCGGCACGGGTCATGAAGGTGCACGGATCGGGCATGTTGCGTGGGTGAATATAGATTGCGCTCTTTAAGGCCACGAGCGCCTCGAAGATCGGCCAGTATTTTCGATCGTCCAGATATTCGCCGTTCGTGTGCGAGTTGACGATTACCCCATTAAGCTTGAGCTCGGTTATCGCGCGGTCGATTTCCTTCACCGCCCGTTTGGGATCCTGGGGCGCGAAGCTCGCAAGGCCCGCGAACCGCGCAGGATGCCGCTTGATCACTGCGGCCAGTCGATCGTTCGCCACGGTCGCGAGGCTGGTTGCCGTATCGGTCTCGAACATCTGCACGCCCGGCGAAGTGAGCGACAGGAGGTGCACATCCACGCCGGCCTGATCCATGATCTGAATGCGCTCGCCCTCCAGATCGAGCAGGCGGCGGAGCAGCGGCGAAGCCCCGGGGCGCGGGTTGAAAAATCCTCGCCACATTTCGAGGTCCGGATTCCCATAGGAAAGGCCCCTGACCCGCCGGAACTCGTCCGCCTGCTCCGGGATGGAAAAGGCTTCCTCGGTCGCGATCAGCCGGTATTTCCGTTTGGCCGCTTGTGGTTGATCTTCAACCTCGGCGGCTGCCGGGATGCCCGCAGCGAGCAAACTCGCCGACAACAGGCTCGAAGAACCCGCAAGAAACGCCCTTCGGTCCACGCTCATACTGCTTCCTCCTCCATTCTTCGTAGTTAGTTCCCAAGCCAGCCGATAGAAACCCGCCGTTCCGCTATTTTTAAAGGGTCGGTGCTGAACTGCTGTTTTTTCGCTCCTCATTGTAGCAGTACTTGTCGTTCTTACTCTGGTCCAGCCAGCAGACAGGGGGTAGGGAACTAAGGGTGATATTGACTTGGGACTATTTACCAAGGATGCCTGCCTGGTTCCGAGTCTGTGTTTCTTTTGTCGTGCCCGTGATCGGCTACTCTTGTTGTATGTCCTTTTCTTTTCCGAAAATCTATCCGATTCTTGATGTCTCTGTGATTCCACAGACTGGCCGCGCGGAGTTTTTGGGGCGGTTGAGCAGTGGTTTGGCCGATGCCGGTGTGACGTTGCTGGAGTACCGCAACAAGACAGGCTCTGAAGCAGAGTTGCTAGCGGACGCCGCGATGATTCGCGGCTCATTGCCTGCTGGACAGGTGAAGTTGATTCTGGATGATCGCGTGGATCTTGTTGGACTGGCTGGTTTTGATGGTGTGCATGTAGATGCCGGCGACGCTGCTCCTGCCGAGGCACGCCGTCTGCTTGGGCCTGATCGAATCGTGGGCACCTTCGGCGGCAGTGACACGCTTGTGCCAGGAATCCTGAAGGAGCCAGCTAATTATCTATCGATTGGTCCGGTGTTTCCCACCATAACCAAGCAAACTTCCAGGGCGCCGATTGGCGTGGAAGGCGTACGCAAGCTGCGCGAAGAAGCTGGCGCAGATCCGATTCTGGTTGCCGTGGCAGGAATTACCCTGGCGACCGCGCCTGCGGTTCTGGCAGCAGGAGCGAGTGTGGTTGCGGTTGCCGGAGCGATATTTCGCGCGCCCGATCCAGCGGGCGAGTTCCGCCGCTGGGCGAAAGTGCTCAGCTAGGCGCGCAACCGGGATGGTGTCTGAAAACAGCACAGGTGACGTGTGAGGATGAGGGGCGCTTCCTGAAAACGGGACAAACTCTACCTGAAACATGACACTCTGGAAAGTTGATAGTCCCTGACCCGTAGCGTCCCAACGTGACCGTGGAAGGACGGCGGGGTTGCTATCGTATCATTGCGTTACCAGTTCCGGCCTGCAGGGCCGGCCAAGGGCTACCGCTCAAATGCATTCCGGAACTTCATCTCATGCTGTGCTGTCTGCCCCAATCCAGTCATCCGTCAGGGAGGAAGTGGCACGTTGAAATCCAGACTGCTTCGCATTAAACCCATGTCGCTGCTCTCGCAAGAGGCGAGCGAGCAGGGCGAACACACACTGAAGCGTTCGCTTGGCGCCGTGAACCTTGTCACGCTCGGCATTGGGGCGGTGGTCGGTGCCGGGATTTTCGTGCTGACGGGGCAGGCCGCGGCGCTTTACGCAGGGCCTGCAGTAGCGCTGAGCTTTGTGCTGGCTGGCGTTACTTGCGCTTTTGCCGGCCTGTGCTATTCCGAGTTCGCGTCGATCATTCCCATTGCCGGTTCTGCGTATACCTACGGCTACGCCACGCTGGGAGAACTGGTGGCATGGATCATTGGCTGGGACCTGGTGCTGGAGTACGCATTCGGCGCATCGACTGTGGCGTCGGGCTGGTCTGGGTATTTCAATAGCCTGCTACAGCAGTTCGGGATCGTCATTCCGCCGAAATTGACGGCGTCGACCGGAACTCACCTGGTGTTTTTCCACCATCAATGGATGCCGGTAACTTCGCTGCCGCCGGGCGTTAGCAATGCCGGGTTGCCTCATGTGACGGCTGCCTTCAACCTGATCGCCATGGCGATCGTCATGGTGATTACGTTCATTCTGGTGATTGGCATCAAGGAATCAGCGAACTTCAATTCGGCGATTGTGTTTGTGAAGCTGACGGTGGTGGGAATTTTTTTGGTGGTCGGGGGGGACTTCCTTATTCGCCATCCTGAAGTAGCGAAGCTGAACTGGCACCCGTTCATTCCGCCCAGGGACGCCAACGGCAACTTCGGATGGGGCGGCATCTCCAAGGGCGCCTCGCGCATTTTCTTCGCCTACATTGGATTCGACGCGGTGTCGACGGCCGCGCAGGAGGCCAAGAAACCGCAGCGGGATATGCCTATCGGCATCCTCGGTTCGCTGGCCATCTGCACCGTTTTGTACATCCTGGTATCGCTGGTGTTGTGCGGCCTGGTGAGTTATAAGATCCTGGACGTGGGCGCTCCCGTAGCCATTGGTATCGATGCGACGGGCGTAACCTGGGGCTCGCTGCTGGTGAAGATCGGCGCGGTCTTCGGGCTGGCTACGGTAATGCTGGTGATGCTGCTGGGGCAAACGCGCGTCTTCTACTCGATGTCGAAGGACGGCCTCTTGTGGAAATGGGCATCGGCTGTGCATCCGAAGTTCCGTACGCCGTGGATCACCACGATCGTGTTCGGATTTTTCGCGGCCTTGTTTCCCGCACTGTTGCCCATCGACAGGCTCGCCGACCTTGTGAATATCGGCACCTTGCTGGCGTTCACCATTGTGTGCGCGGGGGTTTGGGTGCTGCGCACAAAACATCCCGAACTGCATCGTCCGTTCAAGACGCCGCTGGTTCCGCTGGTTCCGTTTTTAGGAATTGTGTCGGCCATTTACCTGATGTCGCGCCTGGCGTTGATTACCTGGGAAGTGATGATCGGTTGGCTGCTGTTCGGGCTGATCATTTACTTCAGCTACTCCGTGAAGCACAGCAAGGTGCAGAAGCTGGCGAAGGTGGAGGCAGCAGACTGAGCATCGAGAGCATGAAAGAGAGAACGGCCTCCCCCCGCGGAAGGCCGTTTTGTTTTAGGGACTCAATTGAAGACGGCTTTACGCCGTTGTTTTCGCGCAGAATGCGTCAAATGCTCTGATCAGTTCCGCGGCGATCTGATGCGCCGTGGACTGCTCGATTTGGGAACGCTGCATCAGGTAGACCAGCTTGCCGTCGCGCAGGATGGCGACGGAAGGGGAACTCGGCGGATTGTCTTCAAAGTAGCTGCGCGCCCGCTCTGTGGCTTCGCGGTCCTGGCCGGCAAAGACGGTGATTTTGCGATCGGGCTGGTTGGCGGAGGAAGCAAGCGCCAGGCGGATGCCGGGGCGGGCCTTGACGGCAGCGCAGCCGCAAATTGAGTTGACGACGACAAGAGTTGTGCCCGGCTCGGCGAGTGCGGCGTCTACCTCCTCGGCCGTCCGGGTTTCCTTGATCCCGGCGCGCAGAAGTTCCTCGCGCATGGGAATCACCATCACTTCGGGATACATGTTTGCCTCCGGCAGGGGAAGCTGCCTGATCTGATTTTACCGTGAGCGAGCATGGTGTAGCCTTGAACCGTGCATATCAAGGAAAACCACTCGCTGGCCCCCTTTACGACCTTCAGGATCGGGGGCCCGGCACGGTGGTTTGTCGAAGCGGCGAGCGAACAGGAGATTGTGGAGGCGGCCGAGTGGGCACGCAGCCGGGGAGTGCCGCTCTTTGTGCTGGGCGGCGGCAGCAACCTGCTCGTCGCTGACAGTGGATTTCCGGGGCTCATGCTTCATGTTGGGTTGAAGGGCATTGAGCGCAATGGCGAACTGTTCCGCGTGGCTGCCGGCGAACCCTGGGACAACTGCGTTGAGCAGACTCTTGCGGTGAATTGTGCTGGGTTGGAATGTCTTGCAGGAATCCCGGGTACTGTGGGTGGTGCACCGGTGCAGAATGTGGGCGCGTACGGGCAGGAAGTTGCATCGGTTATTGAAAGGGTCCGCGCCTTCGATCTGGAGACGCAGGAGTTCACTGAGTTCCAAAATGCAGAGTGCGGATTTGCGTATCGCCACAGCCGCTTCAACTCGACGGGCAGGGGACGATTCGTTGTGACGCGCGTAGATTACCGGCTGAAGCCCGGAGGCGCGCCCACGCTGCGCTACGCGGAGTTGCAGCGGACGATGGAAACGAGCCGGTCCACAAGTGGCGAACCAAGCTTGAAGGAAGTTGCCGAGGCCGTGCGGCAGATTCGCCGCTCGAAGGGCATGTTGCTCGTCGATGGCGACCCCGATTGCCGCAGCGCGGGCAGCTTCTTCAAGAATCCTGTGGTGACCGATGAACTCTTGCAAAAGATCGCCTCGCAGAGTGTGCCGCCGCGCTTTCCAGCCGGGCCTGACTCTGAGAATGCAGGCCGCGTCAAAATCCCCGCCGCTTGGCTGATTGAGCAGGCAGGCTTCGCTAAGGGCTATACGATGGGTAATGCAGGCATCTCGTCGCGGCACACTCTGGCGCTCATCAATCTTGGTAGCGCCACGGCCGCGGAGATTCTCGCACTAGCAAACAAGATCGCCGCCGCGGTTGAGGCGCGGTTTGGCATTCGCCTGGAAAGGGAACCGGTGCTGGTAGGGTTTTGAGCCGACTTCAGGCCAAAGAGCTGGATTGCATTTCGATATTTGAGCGATTTAATATGATTGAATACGAATTACGATAGATCTTCCGAATGAAACTCCGCTGTGGAAGTTCGCGAATGACAGTTTTCAGGATTCCAGATTGACAACGAAC
>JAJXXG010000865.1:3431-7736 GCA_021781255.1 Acidobacteriota bacterium | reverse complement strand
CCCGGTGCCTCGCATTCGGGCGCCGGGGAGACCACGGACCTCAACCAACGTTCTGCTTTCTTTTGAACCTTGCAGATTATTTCCCCGAAATCTCTAGACTGGAACTATGTCGGGCAAATGGCCAGCGCCGCAAACCACGCTAATGCCTCTAACTCCTTATTCTTGAAGACTTTATCCTCTAACCGATTCATTCTAAATGGCTTAACCGATACCCCTAAAAGACTAAACCGCCTGGAATGAAGACTTTAGGCCAAAAACGCAAAACACAGGGCAGGTACCAATCAATAAACATGCATGCCGCTCCGGGTCGCTCGCATGCTGAGAGCCACAGCTACCGGCCACCGGCGTAGCTAAAAGCTAGTAGCTCGAAGCCAGTAGCTGCGCCCTCTCCGCCGCAATCTTCATCAGCGCTCCATACACGATTCCCGCCGTGAAGAACCCCACGAACCACGCGTAGTCGTAGAGGAAATGCAGCGGCGGCACGAGCAAGCCCACCAGCGCGACGGCCACGCCCAGCGCGAGCGCCGCAATTGCCCGCGGATTCACGCCCTTCGTGTAGTGGTACGCGCCCTCGCGGTGATAGAGCGAGTTCACGTCCAGTTCCGTTCCGCGGATGAAGAAGTAATCGCAAACCATGATGCCGGCCACGGGACCAAGCAGCCCCGAGTAGCCCACCAGCCAGCCGAAGATGTACGCGTCCGGCGTAGCCAGCAGCTTCCACGGGCACATCGCCAGTCCCATAAAGCCCGTAATCAGGCCGCCCGTCCTGAAGCTGATCAGCCGCGGATACAGATTTGAGAAATCGTTCGACGGCGACACCACATTGGCGCCGATGTTCACGTTCAGCGTTGCCACCAGAACCGCAATCAGCGCAATGAACGCCACCACCGGCTGATGAAACATCCCGATCAGCAGAATTGGGTTCCAGATGGGATGGCCGAAGAGAACCGCGGAGGCTGAAGTGACGGAGATGCCGACAAATGTATACAGCACCATCGCTACCGGCAGCCCAAACGCCTGGCCCCACGATTGCGCGCTCTGCGACTTCGAATAGCGCGTGAAGTCGGGAATGTTCAAGGCAAGCGTGGCCCAGTAGCCGACCATCGCGGTGAGTGAGGGAAAGAAGACGGCCAAAAACTCGCCGGTGGAGTGGAACTGGCTGGGCGTGGAGAGCATCGCGCCGAAGCTGCCCGCCTTGATGCGCACCCACACAAGCAGCGCCGCGGCCATCACGAACATGAACGGCGCGCCGAAGGCCTGCAGCCGCCGTATCGATTCCACGCCCCGCCATACCACGACCATATTGAGCAGCCAGAAGCCAAAAAAACAAGTCCACAAAATTCCCGCATTCCCCTGTGCGGCGGGCCAGATCACCACCAGCATCGCGTCGATGGCCGTTCCGCCGATCCACGACTGGATGCCGAACCATCCGCAGGCCACCACAGCGCGCAGCAGCGCGGCGATGTTTGCTCCGCGCACGCCAAACGGCGCGCGCAGGAAGACCGGAAACGGAATCCCGTATTTCGCTCCTGCGTGCGCGTTTAAGAGCAAGGGAACCAGCACAATCAGATTCCCCAGCAGCACCGTCCCCACGGCCTGCTTCCAATCCATCCCCTTGGCGATAAGTCCGGATGCAAGCTGGTAGGTCGTGATCTCCATGCACATCGAGAACCACAGCGCGGTGTAGTTGTAGAAGCCCCACTTGCGCCCGGCCGAAGTGGTCGGCATCAGGTCGCGATTCGATAGCGATGGATCGACTGTGCTCACGGAACCTCCTCCGTGACGTTGCGGATGGTTCTAAATCAAGGCAATCAACAGCTATAGCAAAACCAGAGATGCTGTAGCCCGAAGTCACAGCGCTCAAGTCGCCGCGACCCCAAGGAGCGGCGACCTTACGCAAAACTGAACAGGACACACCATCTCTGGTTTTGCCGTAGCAGCCGGGAACTCGTAGCCAGTAGCTAGTGGCTGCTTTTTCACGTCCACGCCCCGCCCCGCGCCTCGCGCCGCAGATACTTCCCCCGGCCTGGTTTGCCGATGAACTTGCCGCCGCTCACAATCAACTCGCCGCGCGAGTACACATCGCGTGCATTGCCGCGCACGTGGAACCCTTCAAACATCGAGTAGTCGATCTTCATATGATGCGTCGCGGCGCTGATCGTATAATCCGCGGCCGGATCCCACAGCACCAGGTCGGCGTCGCTGCCCGCGGCCAGCACGCCCTTCTTCGGATACATGCCGAAGATCCGCGCCGGAGCGGTCGATACCAGTTCCACGAATCTGTTGATGGAAAAATTCCCCTGCCCCACGCCGTGATGATGCAGCAGTTGCAGCCGGTTTTCGATGCCCGGTCCGCCGTTGGGAATCTTCGTGAAGTCGTCTTTGCCCAGCGCCTTCTGGTCGGCAAAGCAGAACGGGCAATGATCCGTCGATACAACTTGCAGATTGTCTTTGCGCAATCCCTCCCACAGCTTCGGCTGATTCCTGCGCTCGCGCAGTGGCGGCGTAAACACATACTTCGCGGCCTCCCAGCCTTTGTCGGCCATGTCTTCGAGCGAAAGCAGCAGATACTGCGGGCAGGTCTCGGCGAACGCCGGCAGCCCGCGGTCGCGGGCTTCACGCACTTGATTGAGCGCATCCTCGCACGAGAGGTGCACGATATAAATCGGCACTCCGGCCATTTCGGCCATCGCAATCGCACGATGCACCGCCTCGGCCTCGGCCTTTGTGGGCCGCGTCAGCATGTGATGGATCGGCGCGGTCTTTCCCTCCGCCAGCGCCTGCTGCACGATCACGTCAATCACCGACCCGTTCTCCGCGTGCATGCAGACGAGCGCGCCGTTCTTCGCCGTCTGGCGCAGCGCTTTGAAGATGGTGCCGTCATCGACCATGAGCGCGTTGGGATAGGCCATGAACAGCTTGAAGCTGGCCACGCCTTCGCGCACCATCTCGTCCATGTCTTCAAGACCGGCGTCAGGCAAGTCGGTCACAACCATGTGCAGCCCATAGTCGATGCAGGCCTTGCCCTCGGCCTTCTTCCACCAGGTGTCGAGCGCCGTGCGCATCTTCGTCCCGCGCGCCTGAACGGCGAAGTCCACAATCGTCGTCGTTCCGCCAATCGCCGCGGCCCGCGTCCCCGTCTCAAAATCGTCCGCCGACGTGGTCCCGCCAAATGGCATGTCGAGATGCGTATGCACGTCGACGCCGCCCGGCAGCACAAGCAGCCCCGTGGCATCCACCACTTTGTCCGCCGCGCTGGCCGGAATCCCTGCGCGCACTTCCTTGATTACCACGCCGTCAATCAGCAAATCCGCCTGCGCGCTGGCGTCGGCATTCACAACCGTTCCGTTTTGAATCAAAACCTTGGACATACTCTTTCGTCCTCGCTCTCCACTAGCTCGCTAACTTGTTGACTCGCTGGCTGGCGTCAAGCACGCCGCCCCGCGCGTACGCTCCTCCCACGTCTCCGGCTTCAGCCCCGTGTCCACCTGCACCATGGTGATGCAGCCGTCCACCGGGCAAACGCACGCGCACAAATTGCAGCCCACGCATTCGGTTTCATCCACGCGTGGAATGCGTTCGAGCGGTGTGGGATACGGCCCCGTTGCCGCGGCCGCCGCGCGCTCCTTGCGCGAAACCGGCGTCTCGGCAATCGTCGCAATGCTCTCCGCAACCCTTGCAGCCGGCGTCAGGTGCAGCTCCACGTGTCCGTCTACAGGTCCTGTCACGCGGTCAAGATGAATGCACTGGTGCGCGCCGTCCCAGCAGGCAATGTGGCAAAGGTCGCAGCCGATGCACTTCTGCTCGTCGATGCGCGCCACGATCTTGTAGTTCAGGTTCAGGTGCTTCCACTCGGTCACGCGATGGACTGACAACCCGCGAAAATCATCGAGTGTTTGGAATCCCTTCTCGCGCATCCAGTTGTCCAGCCCCTCGGCCATGTCTTCGACGATGCGGTAGCCGTAGTGCATCACCGCCGTGCACACCTGCACGGTGCCGCAGCCCAGCAGCATAAACTCCACCGCATCGCGCCACGAGCCGATTCCGCCAATGCCGGAAAGCGGCAGCGCCGCCTCGGGATCGCTCATAATCTGCTGCACCATGTTCAGCGCAATCGGCTTCACCGCCGGCCCGCAGTAGCCGCCGTGCGAGCTCTTGCCGTCTACATTTGGCCGCGGCACAAATGTGTCCAGATCGATGCCCGTAATCGAGTTGATGGTGTTGATCGCCGACAATCCATCCGCTCCGCCGCGCCTGGCCGCGCGCGCCACGGCGCGAATGTCGCTGATGTTGGGCGTCAACTTC
>JAJXXG010000865.1:0-3421 GCA_021781255.1 Acidobacteriota bacterium | reverse complement strand
GTGCGTGCTTTTTCCTTCACCCACGCGGTAATCATCTCTGCGTACTCCGGCACCTGTCCCACAGCCGAACCCATGCCGCGCTCGCTCATGCCGTGCGGGCAGCCGAAGTTCAGCTCGAGGCCGTCCGCGCCCGCATCCTCGGCGCGCGGCACAATCTCGTGCCACGCCTCGCGTGTCGACGCCACCATCAGCGACGCAATCACGGCGTTGTGCGGATAGCGCTTCTTCACCTCGGCCATCTCGCTCAAATTCTGCTCCACGGTTCGGTCGCTGATGAGCTCGATATTGTTGAACCCCACGATGCGCTCGCCCTTCCAATCAATTGATGAATAGCGCGAGCTCGTATTCGTAACCGGTTCGCCGATGGTCTTCCACACCGCGCCGCCCCAGCCGGCATCGAAGGCGCGCATGATCATTTCGCCCGTGTTAGTAGGCGGCGCCGAGGCTAGCCAGAACGGATTGGGTGAGTTGATGCGCCCCGCAAAGCCTCTTACGCGAATGTCAGGCATGGGCCACCTCCGCACTCTTCAATATCGCTATCGCGGCGCGCTTTCCTCCGGCTACCGCATCCACCACTTCGCGCCCGCCATTCACGCAGTCTCCGCCGGCAAAGTACCGCCGATTCCCTGTCTGCCCGGTCATGCGATCAGCCGCAATCCTTCCGTCGCGCACCTCCACCCCGCGCAGCTCCTGCAAAAGCAGCGCCAGCGGCGACTGGCCGATAGCCGGAACCACCAGGTCGCAATCGAACGTGTGTTGTGAATCGGGAAGCGGAAGCAGCTTCTTGTCTACCTGCTGCACCTGCACCGTATCCAGAAGCAAGCGGCCGTGCTCATCCGGGCGAATGGCCACCGGCTGACGCCGCCAGAGAAACTGTACGCCCTCCTGCTTGGCGTGCTCATACTCGAAGTCGAAGGCGGAGATGTCGCTTTCACTGCGCCGGTAGAGCAGATACACGGTTGCCGCGCCCAGCCTGCGCGCCGCATTGGCTGCGTCGATGGCGGTGTTGCCCGCGCCCACCACCACCACGGTCCCGTGCAGCTCGCGCAGGTGGCCGGTCTTGTATGCGGCGATCAGCTCCAGCGCGTTCATCACTCCCTTCGCATCTTCGCCGGGAACGTTCAGCCGCTGCATCGCGCCCAAACCCAAGCCTAGAAAGATATAGTCGAACTTCTTTTCCAGCGTGTCCAGCGCCGCAGCAGAGTCCACCTCCACGCCGCAACGGAACTCCACACCGAGCTTGCGGATCAGCTCTACCTCGCGCACGCTGTCCGTGGCGCGCAGTTTGTATTCCGCCACGCCGTAGGTATTCAGGCCGCCGGGCAATGCGCGGCGCTCGATCACAGTCGCCCGCGCGCCCGCACGGCACAGCTCTGCCGCGCACGCCAGCGATGCCGGCCCTCCGCCAATGCACGCCACGCGCAGATTGCGCGTTCCCGGCGAGGCTGCAGGCGGCGTTTCGCCCGACGCGTAATAAGCGTCCATGGCGTGCCGCTGCAGCAGCGCAATCTGGATCGGTTTGTGATTCTGCCGGTGCAGCACGCAGGCGCCTTCGCACAGCACGTCCACCGGGCACACGCGCGCGCAACTGGCGCCCAGAATGTTCGCATCGAGAATCCGCAGCGCTGACCCGCGTAAATTGCCCGAGGCAATGCGCTTGATGAATCCCGGCACATCGATATGCGTGGGGCACGCGGCCGTGCACGGCGCGTCGAAGCAGTTCAGGCAGCGGTCAGCCTCAATCACCGCGGCCTGCGTCGTGAGCGCAGGTTTCAGCTCGCCAAATCGCGTCCTGATTTGCGGATCGTCAGGTAGAGTCGCAGTGCCCATGCGGTCCTCTTTTGCGTTACAAAGCCACCAACTGACCATACAAATCGGGCCGGCGGTCGCGGTAGAACTGCCACGTGCGCCGCACCTCGGCAATCTCGTCTAGATTCAGGTCTGCGGTCAGCACTTCGTCCTTGTCGCGCGAGGCCTGCGCGAAGATCTCCCCGCGCGGGTTGCAAAAGTAGCTCGACCCGTAAAACTCGCCGATGTTCCACGGCGCTTCGGTGCCCACGCGATTGATGGCGGCGATAAAGTAGCCGTTCGCGGCAGCGTGCGCCGGCTGCTCCAGCGTCCACAGGTACTCGCTCAAGCCGGCCACAGTTGCCGAAGGGTTAAACACAATCTCCGCGCCGTTCAATCCGAGGCACCGCGCCCCCTCAGGGAAATGCCGGTCATAACATATGTAGACGCCGATTTTGGCAAAACCCAGATCGAAGACCGGATAGCCCAGGTTCCCCGGCCGGAAATAAAACTTCTCCCAGAATCCCGGCGCCACGTGCGGAATGTGCGTCTTGCGATACTTGCCCAGATACGCGCCGTCGTTTGCGATCACCGCGGCCGTGTTATAGAAAACGCCCTCCTGCTCCACTTCATACACCGGCACAACCATCGCGATGTGCAGCTCTTTCGCCAGCGACCGCATCAGAGTCACCGTCGGACCGTCAGGAACCGGTTCCGTCATCGCGTACCACTTCGTCTCCTGCTCCGCGCAAAAATACGGCCCGTTGAATATCTCCTGCAGGCAAACGATTTGCGCGCCTTGCTTGGCCGCCTGGCGGATCAGCCCAATGTGCTTCTCCACCATGGCATTCTTCTGCGCCGGCAGGGGTTCGGTCGCAGGTACGGCATTCAACGCCTGAATAACGGAACATCGGACGATGCGGGGCATTTTCGATCTACCTCCACCGTAAAAAGCTGTGAGTATTAGAAGTTAGCTCAAACGCGTCTGTTCGGCAATAGGGCAGCAGCGCGCGGAATAAAGTGTTCCATGACCCGCTTTTTCGCCCCCGCTTAAAGCCGTTCCGGCCATTCTTTGTCTGGGCTTACAGGCTCGGCTTGATCGACACCCAGATTTGTAGGAGTGATTGCCGCAAAGATAAAGTTCTCCGGGGGTACCGGGCTACCCGCGAGCCGTCGCAGCAGGGCCAATTGGCCTACGTGGGTCATCACATCGGAAAAGGGCCCCTGCAGCATTCTTTCCGCTGTGATCCCCTGAAATTCCGTTCCCCATTCAAGGTGGCGCGCTAGGTCTGCCAGGGTTTCGTGGAAATGCGCCACAGCTTCCGCAAAACTCGGCAGCACAGGCGGGCGGTAAGCTCCCCCGATAAGAAACGTTCGAGCATATCCCAGGACGCTGTCCATATGGCGGATCAACTCGTGTGGCGTGCGGGCCGAATGTGGAGCTTGGAACTCCGGAAAGTCTGCCGGGGCGCCGCGAATCGCTTTTTGCGTTCTATAGGCCAGAGCCGCCAGGAAATGCCTTAACAAAACCCGTTGCTCGTCCATACTCGGTTGTCCCTCCCGCTGATCTCAACCTCATCATGAATGCGTCACTCAGTCAATTAAAACTCTCTTCCAACACAAGATGAGCCTG
>JAJXXG010000398.1 GCA_021781255.1 Acidobacteriota bacterium | reverse complement strand
CACTTTGCCGGCGAGGCCGTGGCGGGCCAGGCGGAAGCGGTTGGCTCCGAAGGTGTTGGTCTCAAGAATCTCAGCGCCCGCCTGCAGATACTCCTCGTGTACGGAGAGGATCAGGTTGGGGTCAGAGAGGTTGAGCTCGTCGTAGCAGCGATTGATGAAGACACCCCGGGCGTAGAGGACGGTACCCATGGCACCGTCGGCGAGCACGGGACGGTTGGCGAAGATGTCGGCGAACTGCGGCATTCTGTTGTCATGCTACCGCATTGCCGGGATTTCCGTATCCTGCAGAGGTCACGGCGGCGTGAGCGGAGACGGGCGCGGGCGGCCTGCCGGCGGGGCAGCAAAAACGGCACCGGCGGGGCGCTCCGGGCGGGCGGGTTGCTTTGTTATACTTCGGGAGTTAGAGGCAATGCGTGAACCGGTTCTGGACCGGGCAGTTTTTCCGTCAGAATACGCGGCAATCGCACTCATTTTGCATACGCTCAGGGCGCGGGCCCAGTTGAGCCGCGCGCACCGCGCTTTTCATGATTTGAGGTACGAGATTTTGAAGAAGAGAAGTCTTTGGTTGAGCGCCGCCGGGGCCCTGGTGGTTGCATTCGCGCTGGCGGGCTGTGGAACCACGACCTATTTTGCGGGCCGTACGTTGCCGCCCAGCCAGCTGCAAAACCGCGTTCTCATCGCCATTCAGAACCCGAGTGCCTTCAGCAAGGGCTCGCTGCAGTTTGTGGATGCCTACTATGACATCCGCTTCAGTTACGACCAGAAGATTCCGCTGTACCAGATCTCCGGGTACTCGGGCGCGCTGCCTGTCACGATCCAGAACATGCCGGAAGAGCAGGTCGGCGCCGTGTACGGCTCAGGCGACGGCAGCATGACGATGATCGACTACTCGAAGGAGGCCACGGGTGGCAGCCAGAGCGGTTTGAACGGCGCTTCCTCCAGCATCTTCGTCACGCGGAACGGGGGCTACGTGTTTGCGGCCAGCCAGACGGCGCACGTGCTCACGATTCTGGACAAGGTGGCCGGTGGCAACTATGCCCTGAGCCTGCCGGGAATCTACCGCATCAGCGTGAATCCGGGCGGGTCCATGGTGCTGGCCTTCGTGCAGAACTCGGACTATGTGTACTACGCGCGCAAGCTGACGACGCAGGAGACGCTGGCGTATTCCGGCGGGTCGGGCACGTGGCCGCGCGCCGCGATGGACTGCGAGCCGCTGAACGCGCCGGGCTGGTGCCTGTTCCAGGCGCAGAGCCCGGACAACGTGGACAATACAGGCAACTCCTATGGGACACCGCTGGTGTTTGACCGGCCGATCAAGGCGGTCTTCTCCACGGACGGCGGAACGGCCTATGTGCTGAACTGCGGCCAGGAGTGCGGCGGGGCGGCTTCGTCGATTTCGCTGATGCCGGTGGCGCCGATGATCTATTTGCCCGGCCAGCACTCGGGAACGCTGCCGACGAACTCTGCGATCCAGAAGATTGCCATTCCGGGGGGCGCGAGCAATGCGCTGGTGACGGACTCCACCATGTACGTGGTGGGCCAGCAGCTTCAGCCGGATGGTCTGTTCACGGGCAACCTGTCGGTGGTGAACCTGGCCAACGATACGGTTTCAAGCAGCACGGGAATCAGCGATGGCGCACCGGGCGCGCCGAGCCGCATGATCGAGGCGGACGACAACACGCTGTGGATTGGAATGACCAAGTGCAACAACGGCGAGCGCTACGTGAAGGGCCTGCCGTATGGATGCCTGACGATGTACAACACCCAGACCAACTCGGTGACGATGCTGGAGCCCTACCTGGGCGACCTGACGGGGATTGCCGCGGTGACGGGGCTGCACAAGGTTTACGTGGCGCAGGGCGGCCAGGTGTACATCTACAACACGCGGAACGGTTCCTCAATCAACAACCAGTATGTGACGGTGACGGGCACGGCGTACGACGTGGCGTATATGGACGCGCACACCGACTCCAACAACACCGTGTACTAACGGCGATGAGCGACGCAAAGGATGCTCCCCTGGCGGATGTGCTGGCGATTGCCGCACACCGCGACGATGTGGAGCAGACCTGCGGAGGCACCCTGCTACGAATGGCGGCGCGCGGACTGCGCACCGCCATTCTTGATTTGACGCAGGGCGAAGCGGGAACCCGCGGCAGCGCGGAAGAGCGCGCGGCAGAGGCGGCAGAGGCGGCGCGGCTGCTGGGCGTAAGCTGGCGCGAGGCTCTGGACCTGCCGGATGGAGCCGTCGAAAATACGCTGGAAAATCGGCTGAAGATTGTGCGGGTGCTGCGGCAGGTGCGGCCGCGCGTGGTGATTCTGCCTTACTGGCAGGCCCGGCATCCGGATCATGCGATGACGGCAACGCTGGGGTATGAGGCGTGTTTTCTCTCCGGCCTGGCAAAGGTGGAGACGGGCAGCCGGCCGCATAGGCCTTTCAAGATTGTCTACGCCAGTCTTTACGCGGATGTGCGCCCGAGCTTTGTGGTGGACATTACGCCGTTTATCGAGCAGCGCCACGCGGCGCTGATGGCCTATCGCTCGCAGTATGCCAGCCAGCCGACGGGCGGGGGCCTGTTTGTGCCGGAGGAGGAGATTCGCGAGCGTACCTTTGCCGAGGCGCGCCACTACGGCCTGCTGGGCGGCGTGCGCTACGGCGAACCCTTTGTGCAGAAGGAAGTGGGCCTGGTGGACGATTTGACCCTGCTGCCGGTGCAATCGATCTGATTGTCCGGGTTTCCGTTCTCGCAATAGAAAATGACTTGTGCGGAAGGATGTGCCCGGGCTGTTGCATGCCCGGGCACGTGTTGCGAGGAGAGACGGCTTAATCCGCTTCCAGCGTGTGGGAGCGGAAGAGCAGGCCTGCCACGAGTCCACCCATGCTGGGAACGACCAGAAAGAGCCAGACCTGAGCCAGCGCCTTGCCGCCGACCAGCAGGGCCGGTCCCAGGCTGCGGGCGGGGTTCACGCTGACGCCGGTGATGTGGATGCCGAAGATGTGGATGACCACGAGGGTGATGCCGATGGCGAGGCCGGCAAAGCCGGAGGGCGCGCTTTTCTGCGTGGAGCCGAGGATGACCACGAGGAAGATGAAGGTGGCCACGAACTCAAAGACGATGGCGGAGCCCATGCTGTAGCCGCCCTGATAGCCAGCACCCCAGCCGTCCTGGCCGAGGCCGCTGACGCCGATGTTGTAGCCGCCGCCGACTCCGCTGACGAGGATGGAGAGCACCCAGGCGGCCAGGATGCCGCCGATGAACTGCCCCACCCAGTAGCCGAGCATCTCCGCGGTCTTCATCCGTCCGGCGGCCCAGACGCCGAGGCTGACGGCGGGGTTGATGTGGCAGCCGGAGATGGGCCCGATGCCGTACGCGGCGGCGATGAGGGCGAATCCAAAGGCGAATGCGATGCCGAGAATGCCGACCTTGTCGCCGGCGACGACAGCGGTTCCGCAGCCAAAGAGCACCAGGATGAAGGTGCCCACGAGTTCTGCCAAGTATTTCTTCATCATTCCTCCGGTTGTGCAGTTGCTTTTGGTGTCGAGGCGACTCCGCGTGCGCATCGCCCTGCCTGCGAGGGGCGATGTTAAGAGCAGATGCATGAACAGCCTGACTGCGTGCAGAACGCACGGAAAGGCGATTCGAACGCGCCCGCAGTCTTGCAGAAGAAGTGTGCGGGGTCAAGGAGAAACTGGGGGAGCGAAGGGCGCCCCGGTATGCGGGACGGAGGGCCGAAGCGCCGGAATTCACACTACGTTTGCAATTTATTTGCCTGATTGCAGTAATCTGTTAACGATTTCGTACGGCCACTGAGTATTTGAATTTACGGGCCGGCGGCGAGGGCTGACGGGTTGAGCCAAACCATATTTGTTCTGGAAGACGACGCAGATATTTCGCGGCTTGTGCAGCACCATCTGGAGGCAGCGGGCTTTACCGCCCGGCCATACACCACGCCGACCAATCTGATTCCGGATGCGGAGCGGCAGCCACCGGTGCTATTTCTGCTGGACATCATGGTTCCGGGCGGAGACGGGCTGGATGTATGCCGCCGCCTGCGCAGCCATCCGGGCCTGTCGACGGTGCCCATCATCTTTCTGACGGCGCGCGCCGGGGAGAACGATCGCGTGCTGGGTCTGGAACTGGGCGCGGACGACTACATTACGAAGCCGTTTGCGACGCGCGAGCTGGTGGCGCGCGTGAAGGCGGTGCTGCGGCGGTTTGAGCGGCCCACGACGCCTTCGGTTATCAGCTTTGAAGAGGTCATCATCGACGCGAATGCCATGCAGTTGAAGGTGCGCGGCGAGTTGACGACCACGACGGCCACGGAGTTTCGCCTGCTGGATTATCTTGCGCGCCATCCGGGGCGCGTGTTTAGCCGCGACCACCTGCTGGACGCGGTGTGGGGCGATGCGCGGTTTGTGACGCCGCGCTCGGTGGACGTGTACGTGCGCCGCATCCGTGAGAAAATCGAGGTCGACCCGGAGAACCCGCGCTATCTGAAGACGGTTCGCGGAGCCGGCTACCGCTTTGAGTTGCCCAAGGGCGAGTAAGACACGGCGCCGGGACGAGCCGGATGGGAGCGGTTCCAATTGACCCGCAAAGTATTTACCAAGCTGATGGGATTGTTTGTCCTGCTGCTGGTCTTCCACACGGTGGTGATGGAGCTGGCCTTTCGGCACTATGTGCTGCACACGCCGGGCGTGCCGCTGCACCTGATGGGCCGCGAGGCGTTGTGGTCAGGCTTTATTGCGCTGCTGGTGGCGCTGCCGCTGGCGGTGTGGTTTGCCGGCGGCATTACGGCGCGGCTGCAGCGCGTGGTGGATTTTTCGCGACGCATTGCCAAAGGCGAGCTGAACGCGCGGCTGCAACTGGTGGGCGGCGATGAGCTATCGGCCATGGAGACGGCGCTGAACCAGACGGCGGAGCGGCTGGAGCAGAACTTTACCGAGATTGAGAGCCGCCGGCATGAGCTGGCCACGATGCTGGACTCCATGCAGGAGGCGGTGGTCGCGGTTACAGCCGAGGGACAGGTGCGGTGGTCGAATTCCGTGATGCAGAAGATTGCGGGAACGCAGATTCGCGCGGGGCGGCCGCTGGCCCACTCGGTGCGCGATCCGGAGCTGCTGCACTGCGTGCGCTGCGCGATGGCGAACAAGGAGGTTTGCTTTGGGCGCTCCACCTCGCTGGCGCCGGGGCGGATCTTTGAGATCAACGCGGCTCCGCTGCCCTCGGGCGGCGCGCTGGCGGTGCTGCACGATGTGACGCGGATTGAAGCGGCAGAGAAGTCGCGGCGCGATTTTCTGGCCAATGTAAGCCACGAGCTGCGCACGCCGCTCACGTCCATCCAAGGCTACGTGGAGACGCTGATCGAGGACCCGGATCCGAATTCGGAGACGGCGCGGGAGTTTCTGGGGATTATCCAGAAGAACGCCGGGCGGATGAGCCGGCTTACGGAGGACCTGCTGGCGCTGGCGAGCGTGGAGGGACCGGACTACAAGCTGTCGCAGCGGCCGGTTCGCGCGTCGGCACTGGTGCAGGACGCGATGGATTCGCTGGGCGGGATGGTTGTGGACTCCGGCGTGGAACTGGAGAGCGCGGGAGCGCCGGACACGCTGGTGATGGCGGATCCGGATGCGATGAACCAGGTGTTTGGCAACCTGGTGGAGAACGCGCTGAAGTACGGCAAATCCGGCAGGCGGATCCTGGTGGGCGCGCGGCCGCAGGCGGACGAGGTGGAGTTCTTTGTGCGGGACTTCGGCCCGGGCATCGGCTCGGAGCACATTGAGCGCATCTTTGAGCGCTTCTATCGCGTGGACAAGGCGCGCTCGCGGGAGTCGGGCGGCACGGGGCTTGGGCTGGCGATTGTGAAGCATATTGTGATGGCCCACGGCGGGCGGGTTTGGGCGGAGAGCGAACTGGGCAGCGGAACGGAGTTCCACTTTACGCTGCGGCTGGCCGAGGACGCGAAAGGGCTGGAAGAGGCCGCCGAAGACACGCAAGATGACACAAAAAGCCGGGAAAATTGAGAAAGATACGGAGTTTTCAAACGTCCGTAACATTGCAGGCGGAGAATCAAGTTCGGCATTGATTTTTGCCGGGGAGATTCTTGTGAAAAAGACGTTGATTGCGGTTGGAGCATTGGTGATGTCCCTGGGCATGGTGGCCCAGGCACAGACGTTGACCGGAGCCGGTGCGACGTTTCCATATCCGATCTATTCGAAGTGGTTCAGCGAGTACAGCGCGGCTCATCCGGGCGTTCAGATCAACTATCAGTCGATCGGTTCGGGCGGCGGCATCAAGCAGTTCTGCTCGGGCCTGGTGGATTTTGGCGCTTCTGACATGCCGATGACCGATGAGATGGTCAACTCATGCAAGGTGAAGCTGATCCACCTGCCCACGGTGCTGGGCGCGGTTGTGCCGGTGTTCAACGTGCCCGGCGTGAACGATCTGCGCTTCAGCGGCGAGCTGCTGGCAGATATCTACCTGGGCAAGATTACGAACTGGAACGACGCTCGCATCGCCAAGGACAACCCGGGCGTGAAGCTGCCTGACCAGAAGATCATTGTGGTGCACCGCTCGGATGGCTCGGGCACGAGCTTCATCTTTACCGACTACCTGAGCAAGGTGAGCAAGGAGTGGGCGGCCGGGCCGAGCAAGGGCACGTCGCCGAGCTGGCCGATTGGCGTGGGCGGCAAGGGCAACGAGGGCGTGGCTGGCCTGGTGCGTCAGCTGCCGGGCGCGATTGGCTACGTGGAGCTGATTTACGCTCTGCAGAACAACATCAGCTCTGGCGCGATGAAGAACGCGGCGGGCAACTGGGTGAAGGCCTCCATCCCCGGCGTGACCGAGGCGGCTGCCGGACTGAAGTTCAAGGGCACGGACTTCCGCGTGTCGATTACGAACGCTGCCGGCGCGCAGGCGTATCCGATCTCGAGCTTCACCTACCTGCTGATTCCGGTGGAGCCGGGCGATGCGACCAAGCGCAAGGTGCTGAAGGACATGCTGAGCTGGATTGTGAAGTCCGGCGAGGGCGAGGTCTCGGTGCTGTCGTACGCTCCGCTGCCGACGGATCTGGCGCAGAAGGAACTGGCGACGATCTACTCGCTGAAGTAGATTGAGCAACGAAAAGCGGGTCTGGCCATGGCGCCGGACCCGCTTTTTTATTGGCCGAAACATGGGCCACGCGGCTTGCTGGAGTGCGCAAGGCTACTGATCCGCGGAGAACTCCTGGATGAGGCGATCAACGAGCGGAATGAGCTGCTCGCCGGTGCGCGGCAGGACAAAGACGCCGGCGGCCGCGTCCCAGTCGAGCTTGAAGCTGGTGGAGAGTGCGGAGATCCAGATTTGCCGCACGGGCGTGTTGGGCGTGATGACGAACTTGCCGGCGGGTTCCTCGAAGAGGACGTTGAGGACGCCATTCTGCTCCTCCACCTCGAAGCCGGCGTCTGCTTCTTCTTCGCGTGCGATGAGATGCTGCTTGAGAGCGTTGAGGGCGCTGTCTGCGACGCGCCTGAATTCCAATTCGTCGAGCATGGCCCCAGTTTAGCAAGTTCGTGGCAAGCGTGAGACGCGGTCGTGGCGGGATGGCGGGTTAGCTGGTCAGCGAGCGAGCAAGTCCGCGTGCGGGGCGAAGTCGGACTGGGTTGGTCGGGATTGGAGCGCGTAATTTTTCGCACGATTTTCTGTGGAAAACAAAATTTTCAGGGGGGGGGGTGGGGGGGTACCCCCTGGTTCCTGGCTTTTGGCGGGTTGG
>JAJXXG010000209.1 GCA_021781255.1 Acidobacteriota bacterium | reverse complement strand
GAAGTGCTCTCGTTTACTCGAACGCCTGATCGGCCCGGAAGCGGACGATGGTCAACCCCAGAGGGTTCACGGCCAGCTCGTTGTTCTTCACATCCTCGCGGAAGACATAGGTCACGCTGGCGGTCCATCGCTCCCTCTTGAGTTCGGTATGATCCGCCGGGTTCGTGTACACCTTCTCGAACTCGATCCGCGCCGAATACGGCGACTGCCGCAGGTCGTCGAGCACGACATTCTTCACCTCGACATCGACGTACGGAAGCGAACTGTCATTCCGGTAGGTCTGGATGATGTTGTCCTTCTGCTCCTGGGCAATTACGGCCCGCTGCACGTCGCCATTGAGGAAGTAGAGCGCGTTGGTCTGATCGCGCTCGATGGTAAAGCGATTGCGGCTGAAATAAAGCTCGGCCCAACGCGACAGGTAGTACTTGTTCTCCGCCTCCTGCGGGCGATATTGGAAGTTGCGATAGTCGATTGCTTCGGCGCGCCCCACGTCGTTGATGCGGATGATAAACGGGTGCATCGAAGCAAGAGCCTGCTGGCTTTTGAAGACAAGCGCGGCGAGCGCAAGCGCAATCACGGCAAGCACCAGGACCGTGACCTTCAGATAGGTGTTCATCACGAGAGGTTCGCCGTACTGCTCCAGATACCGCTCCGCTGCGCGGGTGATCTCTGGCGAAGGTTTCGTAGCGGTGGTCATCGTCTGCCTCCTTTAGCTCAACATCGCTCGGGTTGCGAGCGAAGCGGCGATGCCGGTTCCGGCATCGTGCCCGCCTGTATGTCCAGAGAAGATGGTCGCGGTCATGGCCGGAATCTTGATCAGGATGAAAAGATTCACCATAACCAGAAGCACCAGGATGGGGAAATTCTTGATGAGCGTATCGGGATGGGTGAAATCAACCAGATTCTGGTAATAGCCGAGATAGAACTGGCTCAGGATACTCATGGCAGCAGCGGCAACCACCTTGTAAAAGGAAAAACTGATGAAGGCTTTGAGCCATCCCCAGAAGAGAAAATCCAGCTTCTCGAAAACCAGAAATGGGATAAAGATGGGTCCCAACAGGCCGACGATCGTACTTCCCACTGCGCCGTATGCAACGATGGCGGAAACCAGGGCTGCGAGAATGCCGAGCATGAACTGGATTACGACATAAACAACAAGGAAGTACGGCGCGGTGAAGATTGTCATCGCCGGGCCAGACTTTGAGATGGAAGCGTGAATACTGCTCAGCATCTGCTGTGTGGCGTCGGTCCCGATGGCGTCGGCAAGATTGTTGGTGCCGCCCCTGATGAATCCTTGGAGTGAGTAGCCAATTCCAGGAATGCTGCTGTCGTAGAACTTGACGAAGGCATAAGCGAATGTGATCAGCATGAAGAAGTTGAGAAACTTCCCCACGTTGAAGCCGGGGCCGCCCTGCGCTGACGCAAGCGCCTCCTGCACTCCGAACCACACCATCATGATGGTGGCGAGTGCGATAACAATGTGCAGGCCGATGGAGTTAACGGTGGGAGCCGTGGCATTTGAGAGTGCATCGCAACCGTTGGTAATAAACTGCAAAATGTCCATGTCAAGCTCCTTCGAGAAAGCATCCCTCAGTGGTGATAGGCGTTTGCCACGCTACTCGCGCTGGAGGTCACGTTTGCGTTGTAATTGGCCTCATACCCATCCGCCGCCTGAAAGGTCATCTTGAGGGCATCCTGCTGTTGCTTCTGGCCGACCATCTGCTGGAGACTCTGTGCCTCCAGCATTTCGTTGCTCTCCTGCTGTGTGCGGAGTTGGATGAGCAGGGCTTGATTGATCCGCTGCAAGGTCGCAAGTTCGGTCTGCTGCGTTGGATCTGAAGAATGGCTGGCCTGCTCCAGATTGGCGATGTCCGCCTCGCGCTGCGGAGCTCTGCTGCGAATGGTGCCGAGAGTCTGGAGTGTAGTGGCGTTCGCCGTGTCGCCTAAATCCGCCGTCGCACCCTGTGCTGCGAGTTGCTGTTGCCCCTCGGAATCGAGCATGTTGTAGCCGGAGATTCGCGGAGCGGGAGAGACACTCACTTGCTGGTTTCCGGTGGATGCACTGCTGCCCGTCGTCAGCGCAGTCGTCCACACCTGCGTATTGCCATAGGTGTTGGTGGGCGTGGTGACGGAAGTCCACATCTGACGGCCAATATTGCTGTACCCGCTGTAGAGCGTTTGCGGCGCGGTCGCCATACGCTGCGCCAGATTGTAGGCCGCGATGACATTCTGGGTTGTCTGGATCGTAGTCGTGTAAAGCTGCTCTGCTTGCCATATCTGCTGGAGAGCGTGGGCCGATTGTGTTGGGTCAAAGACAATGCCTGAGCCGAATTGAGCATGAGCGATGGGTGCGCAAAACACACTCGCTACAATTGCGAAGACAAAAAACTTCCTCATAGCGAACCTCCACGTTCGGACATTCTGGTCAAGGGCCGGGTGTGACTGTCTGCTACTGCATCGCCTGCTGCCGTCGAACGGCGATCCGCCGGTCGAGGTCGGCGGTCTTTTTCCGTTCGTCCTCGCAGATCGACCGATTGGCTGCAATATGCTCCGGGCTGCCGGTCAAGCAGTCCTTGTTGTACTGGGCTTGCAAGGGCGCGTATTCGGCCTCAAGCTTCTTGAGGTCGTTCTGGGCCTTCGCCTGTTTGCTTTGGCAGCCAGCAAGCGAGAGGACTCCAAATGCGAGCACGATAAGCAGGCTTCTGATCATGTAGGTTTCTCCTCAAAACGACTGTGGAATGGTGTGGTTGTCGTAGGCCGGGAGCAGCATGTCCTGCGTGAAGTAGACCTTCACGCGATGGCCTTCCCGAATGGTGATCGTTGGCGGGATCTGCATGAATTGATCGAGTACGGTCGTTGCAGACTCGGAGACGCTCGATGCCGCACCATTGGTGAACTCCTGCGAACCGGAGCCAACGAAGCTGCTGCCGCCTTGCGTGATCTGTGCAGCACCGGCTATCACGCCCAACGCAATAGATGTCCCGAATATCTGGAGATAGTGGTTGTTGACCTTGTCCTTCAGTCCCTCTTCGCCGATCTGGTCGAGGCCGTGGAACTGGTCGAGGTCTACCGAGTAGCCGTCGGGCATAATCATGCGGTGGAAGACAACCGCCAGGCGGCGCTGCTGGCCGATTCCGGCAGCCCCGATCTTGCGCGCTTCGCCGAGCACGATGGTTCCGTCGGGAATCAGCACATGCTGGTGGTCGTGCGAGTAGACAGGATTCGAGACGAGCACCTTGACCGGACCAACCGCATCGCCGTCCAGCCGGTTCATCAGAACCGTGTCGAGCGTCATCCCTTCGTAGATCACATACGGTTGGCCGGCGGCGGAGTCGATGTTCACCTCCGGCCCGCGCGGTAGCGACGCCTGCCCGGTCACTGACGACGTTGGTTGGCCGGCGTTTCGCGGAGCAATCAGGCTGCTGCCGGATTGCGTCGCGGCGGCATAGGGATTCTGCACAGAGGCGTAACCGGTTGGCAGGACTCCTTCTGACGATTTCTGCTGCTGGGCGGGCGGGTCAGCCTGCCGCGAGTAGACAAGGTTGGACGCGAAGCGCGCGTTGTACGCCAGCTCGCGCTCCTTTGCGGCAAGCTGCTGCGCCTGCTGTTGCTCCGGCGTGAGCTGCTGCGGAGCATTCGTCTGCTGTCCGTAGGCGGTCTGCGGGCAAGTTTGCCCCGGAACACACGAAATCGCCTGCCCCGTGGGGCCATACGCGGCTGCGGCAGAGCGTTGGGCAGGCGTCGCATTCACAAGCGCGGGATCGGCACCCGTTGCCAGCGCAGCCTGCTCCGCTTCCTTCTGGCGTTCGGCAGCAAGCTGGCTCTTCAGGTCCGCGACGTTGTTGTCGGTGTTGTCCTGGACCGCTGGCTGCGGCGGCTGGTTCTTCGCTGCCTGCGTCTGCGGCTTCTTTCCGGTGGAACTGAAGACCGCCGCCACAATCACCAGCAGCGCCGCTCCCAGATAGAGAAACAGCTTCATGTTCTTCTGGAGAACGCCCTTCGGGTCGAGGACACGCTGCCGCAGTTCCGGCTCGGTCTGCAACACATTCTCTGAGGTAACATTTGCTTCCGTCATGGCCTACCCCTTCCGCGAGAACTCCATCCGCTTCTTGCCCAGTTCCACATAGCCCGAATCCATCACCTTTGGGATGATGTAGGTGCCATCGCGAAGGTCGTAGTTGATCAGGTTTGGCTTGCCGTCCTTCATCTCGTAGACCGAGAACTTCTCCGGCGCATCGGTCTTGATGTAGGTGAACTTGTCATCGTGGTAGATCGACTGAATATCGAAGGGCGTTTCATTGGACTTGAATGTGTAATCGAACTTGAGTTCGAGAGGGTACGCACTCTTGTACTTGTCCACGGCCTGCGTGATGTGCGCCTGCACGGCGGCAAGCTGTTGCCTGGCCTGATCGAGTTGCGCCGCTGGCACAAACTGGGCCGGGCCATTGGCCGCGACGATGGAGGAGCGGTCAGCAGGCTCGATCAACACCTTTAGGTCGGGCGTGTCGCTCGTTCCCGAGACATCCTGCAAAGTGAAGCTGTAGATGTTGCCCTTGTCGGTTATCAGGTTCAGATTCGAGCTGATGCCAGCCTTGGCCGGATGCACAAAGCAGAAGTTGCCCACCACATCGACGACCCAGAAATCCTTGTCGCCCGTCGCCGCCTCCATGATCTTCTCGGTCGGCGGCACCTCGATCAGCGTCGTGTACTTCAGCTTCGCGTGGATGGGCACGATGTCCTGCGCGTGATACTGCACCGTGCGGGCCGAAGCATCCTGAGCGACGGCGACAGCGGACGGGACAGCCAGAGTGACTCCAACGATGAAAGCAATCAGGCGGATCATGCGACGGCTCCTTTACGGTTGACGGTGGCGGCGGAACGTGGCCGGAAGGGGAACTCCTCGGCAAGGCGGCGCAGACCTTCGGCGATTCCATACCGCTCGAAGTACTCGCGCTTCTTCAGGTTGTCGCGGGCGTTGTTGGTCGCCATCCAGTGCGAGACGGAATCGACGTTCAACTGCACCTTCTTCGACGACTGCGCCTTGCGGATGAGCATCTGGCCCGGCGGAACAAGCCCGGCGATCAGATCCAGTTCCGTATCGTTCAGATGGAAGGCTTCCCGATAGACCTCGCGGTCCATCTCCGGGTTGGCAAGAAATATCTTCGTCGGACAGCTTTCCGCCACGATCTGCAACATGCCAGATTCCTGAAGCTCCTTGATCGACTGCGTGGCGAGGATCATCGCGGCATTGTGCTTGCGCCAGGTCTTCTGCGCCTGCACCACATAGCTGCGAATCGTCTCGTTCTTGATGAAGAGCCACGCCTCGTCGAGCAGAAACATCTTGAAGGTCGCCAGCTTCTTCGGGGCGGCGATCTCGTTGCTCGCCCGATGCAGTACATAGAAGAGAAGCGGCTCCAGCACCTCCGGCGCGTCGCTCCAGCCGTGGAAGTTGAAGGTCTGGAAGCGCGAGAACGAGAGCGTTTCCTCGGCGTTGTCGAAGAGGAACCCGTACTGGCCGCCGCGCGTCCAGCGGTGCAAACGCTCCTTCAGCTCGCCGACGATGTTCGCGAAGTTCGAGACCGTGCGCTGATCCGCCTCCAGCATGTAGGTCCGATCGATGCCATCCCACAGCCTGCGCTCTTCCTTGTAGTCGAGCCGGTAGCGCCCCAGACTGGCATCACTCTGGCCTTCGATGAGCACACGAAAGAAGCTGAAGAGGAATTGCAGGTTCTCCTTCGTGTTGGGCAGCGAGAAGGGATTGATGGTGAAGTCGCGTACCTCCTGGCCGACGTTGAGATACGACCCGCCGAAGATGTGGGTGAGCGATTGGAAGCTGCCGCCGATGTCGAAGATGAAAGTCAGCGGATGGTACTTCTGCGCGTTCTGTAGCAGGAAGTTGCAGAAGTACGATTTACCCGATCCAGTCATGCCGAGTATCAGCGTGTGAGCGACCTCGCCGTTATGCAGATTCAGATAGTAGGGCGTGCTGTTGTCTGTCTCCAGCGCGGCCAGATACTCCGTGCCGAGATGCACGTTCGTCTTCTCTCCCGGCAGGATCGTTAACAGGAAGCTCAAGTCGGCGTAGTTTGTGTTCAACAGATACAGCGTGCGCAGATTCACTGCGTAGTTTCCCGGCACCGTGGCGAAGTAGGCATTGAGCTGGTTGTAGGTCTCCTCAAAGAGATTGCCGTCGGCATTCGTGAAGACGCTAGCGAACTCGCCCACCAAATGATTCACCTCCGCCTTCGAGCGCCCGTACAGCACGATCGTCAGCGAGAAATCCCCCAGCGATTGCCCATCGCCCAACGCGCGAAGGCAGTCGCCCAGATTCTCGATGTCCGCCTGCTTCGATTCATCGACCAGCACATCGCGCGGGTTGGTCTTGCTCGCATCGTTGCCCATCTGCGAGACGAATCCGGTCTTCGACATATTGAAGTGGCGGCGGCGCTTGTTCACTTCCTTGCGCGCCTTGTCTGTCGCGAGCGGCGTCCACTCGGTCACGACATAGAAGTTGGCTGGAATCTTGAGCAGCGCGTCCAGCACCAGCGGTCGCGTCTCGGTGATCGCCTCCTTCATCGTCAGCACCCGAACGACGTGGTCGCCCACGCGAAGATGATCGCGCTCGGCTTCGATATTCGAGTTGACCACCTGGTAGTCGAGAAACTGCGTGCTCTGCGGCTTGCCGGCGATGCGCCAGTCGTCATAGTTCAGAAGCCGGCGAAAGAACCCGAACTGCCCATGCTGGCCCAGAATCTCGATCTCCATGAAGTCGGCAAGCCGCCGCACGAATCCCTGCACTCGCTGCTCCAGCCGCGCCAAGTCATGCTCGATTTGCGACCGCAGTATCGTCTTCATCGCGTCGGAGGCGAAATGTGTCTTCAGCTCATCGAGAGCGCCCGCGGGATCGCGGAAGATCCGGGCAAGTGCCGCGCCAATTCCGGCCTTCGACCGCGCGCCTTCGAGCAGGATGCAATAGAAGATTTCAACCTGGTAGAGATCGTCACGCTTCGCCTCGAAGAATTGCCGCCGCTGCTCGATGGCGGCATCCACAACGGGATCGTCGCAGCGGGCAAACGGAATCTCAGGCCGGTTCGACTTGAAGAGATACTGATAGACATGGAAGCCCGGCCCAAACGCTTTCAAAGCTGACTCTAACCGCTTGACCGCATACTCCTGCTCGCCGGAGTCGAGGCTTTCATAGTCCACGCCGGGAATACGGAGCACCATGCCGAGGTCGCCGGACTTCGTGAGGAACGTAGTCTCATTCCAGAAGCCGTATAGGTTGATGTGCGCATTCAGAGCCGCCGATTCCTTCCACGGCTTGATGGCTTTGTCGATGCGAAACATCAGGCCACCTCCACGCGCGGAACGCTCTGCTTGGCCGCGTCATAGCGCAGCTTGTACTTCTCCGACTTGGCCAGGATGCGCAGAAAGGCAGGATCACTTGTCGTCACCCAATAGCCGAATGCGTAGCCGCCGAGGAAGACTGCGATCCCGGCAAGGATGCTGTTGAAGAGGTTGAACGCTCCCACCGCGCCCACGCAAACCAGATAGAAAAGGCTGCGCTCGACGCCCAGATAGGTGAGGGGCTTATGCAGGCTCTTGAAGACCCGGTTTGTCCGCTTCGGTTGTGGCTTCCTGTCTGCCATAAGCCCCTCGTTGTGCTCGCTGTGAGGATTGGTTGTGAGTGGTCGGGTGTTTATACACCCCAGAGCCAACTCAGGACATTCACGGCGATAACGGCGATTCCGTTACCG
>JAJXXG010000305.1 GCA_021781255.1 Acidobacteriota bacterium | reverse complement strand
GTGCTCCGCGCCAAGCGTCTGCGAACAGCTATCCTTAGAAGCAGGGGCTTGGCTGCAGCGGCGCTGGGCAGTAAGCCCCAAGAATTTCTTAGGCAAAGAGATATTCGTGACGGACGTCCCAAATGCTAATACCCATACTGGCTCCTTGATCGAAACGGCCGAGGTGGTCGATCCGTCTGACGCGGCCGAAAGTTCCAAGTGGTATCGTCTGCGCAAGGATGGCGCGGCGCTTGTGAACTATCTGCTGGACAGCGAAGTGCATACGTATGCCTTCAGCGTCGCGGCCAACGCGATTCTTTCCTTCATCCCCCTGATTGTCCTGCTCTATACGCTGGCCATTTCAGTATTTCGCTCGCGCACCATGGCGGATGTGGTCAGCGATTTTGTGCGTTACTTTCTGCCTTCCAATCAAGACTGGGTTGCGACCAACTTGTCGCTGGCCGCTGCGCACCAGGGGGTGCAGGCGCTGTCTCTGGTGATGATTCTGATCTCATGCACGGGAATCTTTCTGCCGCTCGAGGTCGCTTTGAATCAGGCATGGGGCGTGGCCAGGAGCCGGAATTACCTGATGAATCAGGCAGTGGCATTTGGGCTGGCTCTGCTCATGCTGGCTCTGGCCATGGCTTGCGTTCTGCTTGGAGCGTGGCAGCGCGACCTGCTCACCTTCGTCTTCTTTCATCACACGGATAACTTTGTATTTCGCGGGCTGAGTTATGTGTGGATGTCACTGACAACAGGCGTGGCGTCGATCCTTTTCTTCTTTTCCATTTACTGGCTTTTGCCCAATCGCAAAGTCGCCCCGCGTCAGGTTCTGCCTACCGCGATTGTGACCGGCGTGATCTGGCTGATGAGCAGGAATCTCTATGTCGCTTTGCTGCCACATCTGGATCTGAAGGCGCTTTACGGCCCGTTCTATGTTTCGGTGGGCCTGCTGTTCTGGGCATATTTGTCCGGCCTGATTCTCTTTGCTGGAGCACAGTTCAGCGTGGCGCGCACCGGGGGCAGGCAGGGCGCAGGTTAGGCAAGATATACCCGCGCGGGTCCCATTCAACCTCGTTGCATCTTCGCGCGTTATTTCGGTACATTGAACGCTTTGACGGCAATGGCATTCGGCCCGCGCCCCGCAGGCAGCATGGTGAAGGCCGCCAAAGAGAGCGAAGAGGTGCGCACAACCGCCACGTCGTCGGAGCGCGTATCCACCACGAAGAGCAGGTGCCCCGCGGCAGAGAATGCAAGTGCTGAAGGTCCGTCGCCAACTCGCACGGAACCCTCACGCTTGCCGTCATCAATGGCGTAGACCGCTATTTCTTGCGAGCGCAGGTTGGCCACGTAGAGTAGCGAATTGTCCGCGGAGACAAGTCCGCGAACCGGAAAGTCGCCCATCATGTAGGCGCCACCCACATCGTTTGTGCCGGTGACTACTTCTGAAATCGTGTTTGAGAGGGAATTGAGGACGAACAGCTCGCCGCCGTCAGGCTTCAGGGCCAACTGCACCGGCGCGCGTCCCACGTCAAGCAGAGACTCCACGCGGGCCGGCCTGGCCGGGTGCGCATCTGGCCGCGCCAAAGCAATCGCCATTACCTGGCGACCGCCGGAGCAGGCGGCAAACGTCTTGGATGAGTCGGGCAATACGACGACATCGCTGGCGCCGGGGCAACCTTCAAAGACCGAGCTCACCTGGCGCGTGGCAGCGTCAATCAAGCTGACTGAATTGCCTTTGCGATTGGCAACCACCAGCGTCTTGCCGTCAGGAGAGACGCGCAGCGCTGCTGGCTCCTCGCCGGTCCCGATGACCGCAATTTCGCGCCGCGCCTTCAGGTCGAGGACGGAAATGCTGTTTGATCCCGAGTTGGCCACATATGCCAGATCGCCTGCCGGAGCCAGTGCAAGCGCCACGGGCCGCCTGCGCACCGGAATCGCCGCAACCACAGCATTGTTCTCCGCATTGATGACGGAAACCGAACCCTGCGAGCCAGGCGCCCCGGAGTTCACCACGTAAACTTCATTGCGGTTGACGCTGGCTACTACATCTACCGGATTCTGCCCCACGGGCAACTCGCGGTCCAGGCGCAGGTTGACAACGTCGTACACCGACACGGTGCCGCTGCCGCCGTTGGTGACGTACGCAAATTCGCGATAGTTGGGCGGGTATTGGGGAAAGTCATGGGGACGGCAGCCCGCGAGGGCCAGGACAAGCAGGCAGGCGGCCGAAAAGCCACCCCCCCGGCCGCATCTGAAGCCTGCGAATCCGCGCTTAGCTGGCTTGGCCGTCATGCGTACCCGCAACAGCGGTTTCGACGTGGATGCCGCGGGGCAGAGTGCGATGCACGACCGGGGCGATCTGCTCGATTTCGTCCATCATCTCGGCGAATTGGCTGGGATAGATGGACTGGGGCCCATCGGAGAGCGCCTTTTCCGGCTGATGATGCACTTCAACAAGGATGCCGTCCGCGCCGACGGCAACCGCCGCGCGGGCCATGGGCAGCACCTTGTCGCGCTTGCCGGTGCCGTGGCTTGGATCGACCAGGATGGGCAGATGGCTGAGACGCTGCACCGCGGGCACAATGCTCAGGTCCAGCGTGTTGCGGGTGTGGTCGGCAAAGGTGCGCACGCCGCGCTCGCAGAGAATGACCTCGTAGTTGCCCTCGCTCATGATGTACTCGGCGGCCATCAGGAACTCGTCGAGGGTGGCGCTCATGCCGCGCTTCAGCAGCACGGGCTTGCGCAGGCGGCCGGCGTGCTTCAGCAGCGAAAAGTTCTGCATGTTGCGCGCGCCGATCTGGATGACGTCGGCCCACTCGGCCACCAGGTCGAGGGTTTCGTTGTCAATGGCCTCGGTGATAATGCGCATGCCGAAGCGCGCGCGGATTTCAGCCATGATGCGCAGCGCCTCAATGCCCAGCCCTTGGAAGGCATAGGGCGAAGTGCGGGGCTTGTAGGCGCCTCCGCGGAAGAACTGCGCGCCGATTGCCGCCACCTGCTCGGCGATGGCGAAGGCCTGCTCGCGGCTCTCGATGGAGCAGGGGCCTGCAACGATGGCCAGATCGCGCCCGCCGATGGTGGCGTCCGTGCCGGGAAAGCGGATGACGGTGTCTTCTTCCTTTACGTCGCGGCTGGCCAGCTTGTAGGGCTTGGAGACGCGGATGACATCCGCCACGCCGGCCAGATCCTCGAAGTTGCCGCGATCAATCTCTCCCGGATTGCCGGTGATGCCGATGGCGGTGCGCTGTGCGCCGGGAAGCGGATGGGCACGGAACCCTAATTGCTCGATATGTTCGCAGACCGCCTGAATTTCCTCCGGCGTGGCCTGCGCCTTCATTACGACTAACATCACTTGCGCCTCAGACCATTAGTTTAGAGCATTCTGGGTGAACGGAGCCTGCTGTTTTCAGACGGGCGTCCGGTCCCTCCGGCAAGGCCTCAGCTGGCGCTGCGCGCCCTGCGTTCGGCGTTGCGCTTTTCCGCGCGCCACTTCAGGCCCAGCCAGGCCAGGTAGCTCAACTGGATAACCCACGTGATGGTGTAGGCGGCAACAACAAATTCGTGGTCGAGTACGGCTGCTTGATCCATATTCCTCCTCGTCTCGGATACGATACTGCCCGCGCTCAGGCGCTCTCGAGGGCCGCCTGGGCTTCCTCGGCGGCATACTGCTGGTGTTTGCGCTCCACGTTATAGCGCAGGATGAGGATGAACACTCCCCACGCAAACCACGCCAGCATGTTCCAGAGGAAAGGCACCAGCATGGATTTGTCCATGCCCGAGCCTTGCGCGCCGCCGAACACAGGCGCCGGATGCTGGGTGCGCCACCAGCGGTTGGACATGTAAACGATGGGCACGTCGAGCGCGCCGAAGATGCCAAGCACGGCGGCCAGAGTCTGCACCTGCGGCCCGGCGGCGAAGCGCCGCAGCAGCAGATAGCTGACGTAGATGAGCCACAGCACGAGCGTGGTGGTGAGGCGCGCGTCCCATGTCCACCAGATGCCCCATGCGCGGCGGCCCCACATGGGCCCGGTGGTCAGGACAACGGTGCAGAAGACCACGCCCACCTCAGCCCCGGCCAGCGCCCAGGCATCTGAGACCTGTGCCCACTCCGGCTGGTTGCGCCGGAACGACAGAAAGCCGATGGAGCCGAGGAGGCTGATGCCAAAAAAGACGAAGGCCACGATTGCCGACGGCACGTGGTAGAAAATAATGCGGAAGATTTCGCCCTGCATGGCGTCTGTTGGCGCAACATAGATGGCCTGGTAGTAGCCCCAGAGCATCAGAGCGATGGTGACGGCGGCGTAGAGGCCTATGGCAAGCTTTTTCATGCGAACATCCTGAACGAACTCTATCAGTTTACGATGCGCGCGGCGGTGGGGTCTCCATCGGCGGGTGGATGACCTACTCCGCGTGGAAGACGACGTCGAACAGCAGCAAGCTCACGGTGGTGAAGATGATGTCGTATCCAACCAGCATCTTGATCCAGAGCGACGGGTCGCTTTCGCCAGTGAGGATGGCCGTGGTGGCCTGCACCATGGCCAGCAGCGCCGGAATGAAGATCGGAAACAGAATCAGCGACAGCAGCAGCTCGCGGTTGCGGCTGCGAATCGACAGCGCGGCAAAGAAAATGCCATTACCCACCAGCGCCCAGGTGCCGAGAGGCAGAACCAGCGCCAGCAGCCAGGCCTGCCCCGCGATGTGGAGGTTATAAAAGATGAAAAAGAACGGAGCCAGCAGCACCTGGACGATGGAGACGAAGAGAAAATTCGCAATCGCTTTTGCCAGAAAAAGTTCTGCGCCGGAGGAGGGCACCATGCGCTGAGCGTCCATCACCTGGTGGCGAATCTCCCGCGCCCATGCCTGGTTAAGCGCGCTCACGGAGGCAAACATCGTGGCCACGCACAGCACGCCGCCGGCGATCTGCTGCGAGAATGCTCCGCGCGGGTCGAATGCGATGGAGAACAGCACCACGACCAGCCCGGAGAAGAACAGCATTGAAACAATTGCGTCGAGCGAGCGCCACTCGATGCGCAAGTCTTTTACGAGATGAGTCCAGAGGGCGCGGGGCATCAGGCGCGGCCCTCCGGGGCGTTGGATTTCGTCAGGTCTGCGGTTTGGGCTTCCGCGGCGCGCAGATAGTCGTTCGGACTCAGGATAAGCTGCGTTCCGCGAGTTCCCGCAGAGACGCTGATTCGGTCGAAGAGAATCGCGGTCTCATCCACGAAAACGGGGTAGGGCTTCTTAGCGCCGAAGACGGTAACGCCGCCGCGGATGTAGCCGGTCAGCGGCTGCACGTCCTTGAGGGAAACCATCTCGGCTTTGCGCAGGTTCGCCACGCGGGCCAGTTTCTTGAAGTCCAGTTCGGCATCTCCGGGAATAACGGCAAAGACGTACGTGCCCGGTCCGCCAGTGGTCAGCAGCGTCTTGAAGACTTGCTCGGCCGGCATGCCGATCTTCCTGGCCACGGTCATCGCGGACAAATCCTCCGGGTCTACATCGTATTCGCGCAGCTCGAATGCGATGCCCAGTGTTTCAAGGAAGCGCGCGCCGTTGGTCTTCATAGCGTTGGGCTCCCGTGTTCAAAGGACGCCACACGGCCCGCGCGCAGGGCAAGCACCCAGTCTGCGATGGGGGCGGCCAGCTCGCGCTGGTGGGTGGTGATGACGATGGTGCGGCTGCCGTGGCGGAACCCGGCGAGCAACTCAACCATCAGGCGGGCGCTCTCCACGTCCATGTTGGAGAACGGCTCGTCGAGCAGGAGCAGTTCCGGAGCCGGCAGCAGCACGCGGGCTAGTGAGGTGCGCTGGCGCATGCCCTGCGAGTATTGGCCGAGAGTGCGGGTCAGGTCCGGGTCCAGCCCCACCATGCGCAGCGCTTCTGCCGGTGCAAGGCACGCGCGCAGGGGGTAGAGGCTGGCGAAGTAGCGCAGATTCTCCTGGGCGGTCAACTCGTCGTAGAGCATGGGCGCGTGGCTCATGTAGCCGATGCGCCCGCGCACCTCGTGGGGCTCGTTGTTGCCGAAGACTTTGATGGTGCCATGGCTGGGGCGCAGCAGGCCGGCCAGAATGCGCAGCAGCGTTGACTTCCCCGCGCCGTTTTCGCCGATGAGGACGTAGCAGCGTCCGGGCTCAAGATCCACAGAGACCTGGCGCAGCGCTGCGAAGGAGCCGAAGAGCTTTGAGACCTGGTCAAGACGGGCGCAAAGGGGCGAGCTGGCGGCCTCTGTAGCGGGCGCTGTCATGCGGTTAGTTTGCAGTAGCCAAGTTGCCGGGGCGTGAAGCGGGCGTGGCGGCGGCAGACCGCGAACTGGCGGGCGCTGCGGCTGGCTGCGCGGGTGTGGCGCCGGGCTGGGTTGGCCCGTATTTGCTGGCGCACTTAGCCTGCAGTACCGTGGCGTGGAAGACGCCATCGCGTCCATAGGTGCCCATGGCCAGGGCCTGCGAATCGTCCTTGAAGGTGTCCGGCGGCGGCTCAGAGCCCTTGTACACAACCTTGAGCACGCGGCCCGTTGCGGCCTTGGGAGAGTGGCTCTCAAACTCATCCAGCAAGAACGTGACGTTGGGGCCGCTCTGCTCAATGGAGCCCGGCTTTACGAATCCCTCGACGCGCAGATTGCTGTGGTAGGCCTTGTCGCCCATGCCGCCGAGTTCGGCGATGGTGACGTAGTAGCTCTTGCTGGCCTGGGCGCCGGAGATCGCGAGCCAGGCAATGGTGCCAACAATAACGGCGACCGCAATGCCAATCCGCAAAGTGTTCGGGGAAATCTTCATAGTCAACATCAACGATACGAGCGGAAGGGAGTGGGGTCAACCATCCTGCGAAGGATGTGTGACCTGAATCACATTTCATCTGCCTTTCCGGCGGAATTCCAGCTCCGGTTGTGTGCTGTTTTAATGCGCGGAATCAAGGGTTTGCGATGCGCGGTCCAGCGCCTGCGCCAGAACAGTCAACTGCTCGGCGGCCAGCCCGGCATCATGCGCGTCAATGGCCTCATTCACGCCGGGAATGACCACGGCCGCATAGCCGGTGTATTCGCCGGGAGCGTAAATCGTGTGCCGGTACCAGGGCCGGTTGGGAAGACCTGTGGGAGACAGCAGCGCGGTTTCGGTCTGGCGCAGGGCCTCGTTCAGCCGGGCAAGGTTGCCGGAGGGCGCTGCCTGCGCTGCATGGGCCCTGGCCGCCGAGGCGGCAAAGCGCGCTGCCGCTGCTTGTGCGGCGCTGAAGTCCAGCTTGCTGAGACCGGTATCGGCTGCTTTGCTTTTGGCAGCGTCCAGATACGTAGCGATCTCATGCGCATACGCTTCGTAGTCGTAGGGCAGCACGTCTGCATCGGCCATGCGCAGCGCCTCCAGACCAAAAACCCGCGCCATTTCCTTCAGGTAAACGAAGTGCGGGTCGGCGTTCTCGGTGAACCAGGCATAGTCGTCGAAGGTCGAGTGGTAGACGCCATACGGGCCGTCGGAGCCGACATCGGTGGAGGGCACGCCCGCATGTTGCAGGAACGGGGTGAAATCCGACCCGGAGCCGAGATTGCCGACTTGCACCTGTTCGTCGGGCTGGGGCGCCGCGTCGGAGCCGCTGTGTTGTTTGCTTCTGGCGCGGTTGAGCCTCCACTCTTCGTAAACCGTGCCACCCAGCGGGCTGGGAACGGACTCAGTAATCTCGCGGACGAACTGCTTGAGCGAGGGCACGGCGGAGGCGGTGAAATCCGGGCCGGAGACTCCTACGTCCGTGTTGAAGTAAGCAACGGCGTGGTCGAGGGTCTGCGCGTGCTGCTCCACC
>JAJXXG010000508.1 GCA_021781255.1 Acidobacteriota bacterium | reverse complement strand
GACAGATTCGCCTCCGTATCGTCGCCGCCCTGCAACTGGATCCGGGCCGCTGAGGACAGGTCCGTCGCGCTGGGGTAGAACTGGCCGGGATAGCCGCTACGCGCCACGTTGCGCGCACTGCCCGGTTCCACCAGGTCCGTTGCTGGATCGCTGTCCATGACGGAGTCAGAGTAGACAGCATAGCTGCCGTTGCTCAGCCCGCCAAAGCGATATCGCCCTTCGCTGTTGGTCCGGGTGCTGGCGGCTATCTGCCATTCTGCCCGGCCGTTCTCAATGGTGCGCTTCAACAGATGGATTGGAATGCCGTCTGCCCGGTCGCCCGTGGAGAGCTGGACCTGCCCGCGAATTGAATTGGCACGAGCCAGGGTAAACGTGAGATCCGCCATGCCGGGGGCCACAATCACGTTGTGCGCGCCGCTGGAGCGTGCGTCTGGACCTCCGGCTGCCGCTGCGGCAAAGGCCGTATCCAGAAAGCCGGGTTTCATCACCTCAAACAGTTGTGGCCCAGCTGCCACGCCGGGGATTTCGAACCGGCCGTTCTCGTCGGTCAGAGCGCCCGTGGAGGCGTCGCCGTCCAGACGAACCAGCGCGCGGGCCAGCGGTTCACCGCTGTCGGCCCGGCGCACAACTCCGCTTACCGTAACCCGCGGTGGATCTGCTGCCTGCGCTGCTGCGGCTGCCAGGAGGCACGCGACCGCGCCGAGCATCAGCGCAGCCCATCGCCAACTGGTCCGGCATCCTTTGCAGCCGCGTGTGCAGTCCTTCATCACAAGCATCCACCGCAGGTACATAGTTCATTTTGACCCGCGAACTCCGGGAAGGGAATCGAGCCCGCACTCTCAGGCTGGAGGCAGCTTGCAGCAGTCGCCCGCCGCTGCCGGCTCATTGGCTCCGGCGTCCAGCGCCACCTTCCACGATCCGTCGGGCTGCTTTCGCCATACGGTGATGTAGCGGCCGCTGGTCTCCACCGGATTCCCCTCGGCATCCTTGCTGTGCCCTTCGTAGTGTCCCCAGGTGTATCCCATGTCGCCGGAGGTGCTCATCACGGCATCGGTCGGCGTCCATGTCAGTTGATACTCGCTGGCTGTCCACTTCGCCGATTTCGCGATTGCCTCCCGCCCGGTTACCGGCGCGCGGCCATTCATCAGCATCACGCCGTCCTCGGCAAACCAGTCGGCAAATGCCGCGCCGCCCCGCCGGGCGACATCGGCGGCAAACCGCGCCTCCAGTTGGAAGAGGAACACCTTGCCGGGATTGACCGAGGTATCCGCGAGCGGGTTGGGTGTGTCCGCCTGCGAGCCCGGCTCCAGCATCTGCCCATATGCCGGGGCAACGGCTCCGGCAAAGCCGAGGGCAATCCCCAGGATCACGCCCAGGAGAGTCGATTTGCAGATATTCGGCACGCGATTGTCCTCCGGCGTCCTTACTGGCAATCCTAACAAGGCCGTCCGCCGGCAAATTCCGGGCGCGCCGCGACCGTCAAAAGCGCAACTTTGGTGCTTCCGTAGCGTCAAAACAGAGCGGTTTCTGTAATCTGGCAGATTGCTATACTTGTCTGGTACGCTCACGTGGTCCGGTTTTTGACAGGCAGCCTCGGTGCTTCGCAGGAGAGCTGCTGTCCGCACCGGTCGGCATGGTCTCGGAGCTCCACCGGATCGCTGGGTTTGTTGTTGGATACCCGGCATTTCCCGGGGGAAGGACGCAAATGGGAACTTTGCTGGAATCCATTCAATCGCCCGCCGATGTAAAACGCCTGAACTTTGCGCAAATGGCGGAACTGGCGGAGGAGATTCGCGCATTCCTCATCCAGACGCTCTCCCGCACGGGCGGGCATCTTGGGCCGAATCTCGGTGTGGTGGAGCTTACCCTGGCCCTGCATGCGGTCTTTGATACTCCGCAGGACAAGATTCTCTTTGACGTCAGCCATCAGGCCTACATCCACAAGATTCTTACCGGACGTCGCGACCGCTTTGAGACGATTCGCCAGCCGGGCGGCCTGAACGGCTTTATGCTGCGAACCGAGAGCGAGCATGACTGCTACGGCGCAGGCCACGCGGGTACGGCGCTCTCTGCAGCGCTCGGCATGGCTGTGGCGCGGGACCTGGCGGGCGGCAACGAGCATGTGATTGCCGTGGCCGGTGATGCCGCTTTTACGAATGGCATCTCGTTTGAGGCGCTCAACAACATTGCCGAGCAGACCAAGCGCCTGATTGTTGTGCTCAATGACAATGAGTGGTCCATTGATCGCAACGTGGGCGCCATCGCGCGCTACTTCCACCGCATCGTCACCAATGAGCACTACCGCAACTTCCATGAGTCCGCGGCTCGGCTTGTGGAGCGCTTTGGCGGCAAGACGGCCATCAACGTGGTGCGCCGCGCAGAGGAAGCCGCCAAAAGCATGCTGTGGCCCTCCATCCTGTTTGAGGAGTTCGGGCTGCAGTACTTCGGCCCTATCGACGGCCATAACCTGCCGCTGCTGATGGAGACGCTCAAGTTTCTGAAGGCGGAAGATCGCCCCGTGCTGCTCCACGTGCTTACGCAGAAGGGGCGCGGCTATCAGCCCGCGCTCGACGGGCAGAAAAAGTTCCACGGCCTGGGGCCGTATGATCCTGAGACCGGCAAGACCAAACCGGCCGGCCAGCTTACCTACTCTGAGGTCTTTGCCAATACGCTGGTAAAACTGGCGCACCAGGATGAGCGCGTTGTAGCCATCACGGCGGCCATGCCCAACGGCACGGGCCTTGATCTTTTCCGGCCGCACCATCCGCGCCGCTACTTTGACGTGGGCATTGCCGAAGAGCACGCGGTGATCTTTGCGGCGGGCATGGCGACGCGCGGTTTCCGGCCAGTCTGCGCCATCTACTCCACATTTCTGCAGCGCGCCTTCGATCCCATTGTGCATGACGTCTGCCTGCAGAATCTGCCGGTGGTCTTCTGCATGGATCGCGCCGGCCTCTCCGGCGACGACGGGCCGACCCACCATGGACTCTTTGACATTGCCTATCTGCACGGCGTGCCGGACATGGTGCTGATGGCGCCCAAGGATGAGGATGAGCTGGCCGACATGATGAAGACCGCGTTGCAGCTTCCCGGCCCGAGCGCCATTCGCTATCCGCGCGGTGCTGTTGCCGGAGTGGCCTGCAAACCGGAGCCGCAACTGCTGCCCGTTGGCAAAGCCGAGGTTCTGACCGACGGCTCTGACATCGCGATTCTGGGCCTTGGTCCCATGATTACGATGGCCCAGGAGCTGGGCTCGCGGATGGAGCGCGACGGATTCTCAGCGGCGGTTATCAATCCACGCTTTGTAAAGCCGGTGGATCGGGAGATGCTTGAACACTATGCGCGCAAGGTGGCGGTAATCGTCACGTTTGAAGATCATGTGAAGATGGGAGGCTTTGGCGCGGCTGTTCTGGAAGCCCTGGATGAGATGGGCATCGCGGTTCCCGTGGTGCGAATCGGCTGGCCCGATCAGTTTATTGAGCACGGCAAGGTGGATGCATTGCGCGCCAAGTACGGATTGACGGTGGATGCCGCGTATGCACAGGCCCTGCCATTGCTTGCGCGCCGGCAAAGGCGCACTCTGTTTGCGAGCTAGCGACCTGCCTTGAACCCCTTGAAAGGGCACATTATTAGAATGGAGCCGTTCATCGTTCTTGCAGAACGCGTGTGCGACAATTCGCAAAAGACCAAATTCATGACGCGATCTCTTCGTAATGTTCTGGCGTGGATTGCTGGATGCGTTCTTACAGGCTCCATCTGCTGTGCGCAGGCACCGTCGCCGTATGCGTCTGGCGCAGCCGGTGCGCCGCTGGTGCTGGCAGGCGGCACGGTAATCGATGTTACGAACTGGGGCCGCTCCGCCAGAGACCTGCACGATGCCGTCGTCCTGGTGAACGAAGGGCGCGTTCTGCAGGTGGGCTCCCGCCTGGAAGTGCCGATACCCAAGGACGCGCGCGTCATCGACTGCACAGGGAGGTACTTGATCCCGGGCCTGGTGGACGGCTATGCCGGCATGAGCACCGAGGGAGAAGCGAGCGCCGACCTCTACATGGGCGTGACCACGGTGGTTGCGCGGTCAGACGGGCAGCACGGAATCGTCGCTTTTTCCGCGAATCCCCGGCCGCATCTTTACCTGATTGACTCCATCGGCACCACGGACAACTACAGCCTGCTGATCGGCCGGAAGGAATGGGCGGGCAGGCTGCGCGAAGGCGTCCATCCCGTGGAACTGAGCCCGGAGGAGACCTCTCGCCAACTGGCGGACATAGCCCGCATGGGCACGCGGGCCTTGTGGCTCGGCCCCGACCTGACTGCGGCCAATACGCAATGGATCATCGCCCGCGCGCATCAGATGGGACTGGTCACCTACGGAGAGTTTGTCTCCACGCCATACCAGGTGGGCATCGAGGCCGGTGTGGATGTGCTGCTGCATATGGGCCACTACGAGTTGGGCGTGATCCCCGATGAGCTGCAACGGCCGCTGGCGGAGGACGCCTACGGCACGGCGGCCAACACGGCCTATGACTATGCGCAGCACCTGCCCCCCACCGATCTGCATCTGCGCAACTACGCGCGCTTTGTGGCGATGCATCATGCGGTGCTCATGCCCACCTTCAGCACGTATTACCTGCGCCTGCCCGGGCATCGGAACCTGTGGCGCGAGCCAGCCGCGTCGCTGATCAATCCGGCGAACCTTTCACAGCCAGCTGACCCGGCTACCGGGGAGATGGTGTATCCGCTGGCACCGTGGACCCGGCGGCTGCCGGCGACCGCGCAGCGCTGGATGCAGGAGAATCAGCGCAAGAAGGCGGACCAGGCTGCACTGCGGCTCTGGAACATCAATACGGTTCTCTTCGCCGCCTATCCGCACTATCTGGCGGCCTCTGGCGCGCCGGTTTCGGGTTCCATGCCGGGCATCTCCATGCACACAGAGCTGGAGATGCTGGTGCGTCTGGGACTCTCTCCGCGCGAAGCCCTGGCGGCGGCTACCGATAATTACTCGTTGCAGTTCGGCTGGACGGAACTGGGCCTGATTGCCCCCGGACGCCGTGCCGACATCCTGGTGGTGGATGGCGACCCAACGGTGAGCATCTGGAATGCGCGGCGCATCTCTACGCTGATTGTGGATGGCAACGTCGTGGATCGGGCCGCGCTGCTCAATCTGAAACGATAGCTCAACTGCTCTGCGGCGTTTCCGCGCCGGATGCGAGCATCTGCGGAAGCCGCTCCTGTCGAGCCCGGAACGAGGCCATCAGTTGCCGCCGCACGAGCCCGGCGGCCAAACTGCCCAGCCAGCCGAACGGGAGCGAAAACTCAAGGTCGTCGCTTACCAGGGTGCCAGCGGTTCCGTTCCGCATCTCCGGCTGGATGCCGTGGCGATGGCGAAATCTGCGGAATGGGCCGCGGACCTGCTCATCCACAAAATGACTGTGCCATGCAAACTCGACGATGCGCGCGACCCAGCGTACGCGGAATGGAAGCCATGGAACCGGACAGAAACTGATGACAATTTCTGTTCCCACGCCTGCAGCCTGGGTGTTCTCGTGTGCCGGCAGGGCCGCATCCGTGGAGGGGCAGGGAGGGGGTGGCTGCAGGCGCAGCTCCTCGATGCGCGTGCGCAACTCGGGCGGCATCAGCCTGGGCAGGTTTTCCGGGCTTGCGAAGAAGGCAAACACCTGTTCTACCGGGACTGGAAGCCATTGGGATGTTGTAAGGCGCTTTACCATCAGCATTTAGATGACGCTCGGGGCAGCCGGATTCAGCGATGGCCGCAGGGGCCGTGTTGGGAGAACCTTGCCGCATCAATTAACGTAAAGAGAACAGCCACTGTGCCGCTTGATTTGCCGTACGATGACCGATCCCTTGCCGCAGCCCGATTTGCAAGTACACCACCACAATAAGTGGTTGGTGCTGATCGCGGTGTACAAGTTTGTCCAAGCCCTGCTGATTGCCGCAATCGGCTTCGGAGCGCTGCGCCTTCTGCATCAGGACGTGGGAGATGTGCTGGCACAGGTTACCTCGGCGCTGCGCTTCAATCCGGAATCGCGCTTTGTGAACTTTGTGCTGGAAAAGGCTGAGATTCTGGACGATCCGCTGCTGCGGCGCATAGGGGTGGTAGCCTTCAGCTATGCGGGCCTCAGCCTGGCGGAGGGGATTGGGCTCTACCTGGAGAAGGCCTGGGGCGAGTACCTCACCCTCTTTATCACGGCATCGTTCCTGCCCTGGGAGATCTTTGAAGTCTTCCGGAAACTCACCTGGGTCCGCGTAGGCCTCCTTGTGGTGAACGGGTTCGTGCTTCTGTATCTGCTGAAAGTGGTGGTGGAGCGCAGGAAGCGGAACGAAGAAGCCGCGAGCGAATAGATCTGCTTGTTCTTCCCCTCTATACCCTTCCGTGACCTCTGAAAAGGCCTTCGCGCCGGGAGGGCTCAAATCAATCAACACTATATCTTGTGTCTTTTGAAACTATGGGCACAATTAGCCGGACTTCCTGATTTTGCCGGCTAGGTCGAGGCAGGAAAGCCGCCTGGATTGCGGGCTTTGAACAGAATTTCTATTGGAGGGAGCAACAATGTGGGCTATTATCGTGTCTGAAGTGGAGTAAATGGGAGCAAAAGGGAGTAAAGATGCTGGTTTCAGGTCAAGATTACCCCGATTTCTCCCGCTCCTGCCGATTGCAGAGGGTTTGAGCTGGTTGTGGAACCACTCTCGATAACCGGAAAGAGAATTCAACGCAGGCGGAATCACAAGCGAGGCGGACGCAATGTTCAGGGGCAACCACCCGACGAAGGTAGATGAGAAGGGGCGTTTAAAGCTCCCGGCTGCCTTCAAACAACTGGTGGATGCCGCCAATGTGACGCAGTTTTACATCACCAGCACGGACGGAAAGAGCGCCGAGATCTGGCCTTTGCCGGAGTGGGAGAAGCGGGAGGCGCAGTTGGCCGACTCCAGCACGCTGGATGACGCCGTGCGGAAGTACCTGAATCTGACCAGCTATTACGGTCAGCAGGTGGAGATGGATGGCCAGGCGCGGTTGTTGCTGCCGCAGATTCTGCGCACAACGGCCAAGCTGGACGCCGAGGTGACGGTTTTTGGCATGAGGACCTACCTGGAAGTGCATAACCGGGAGGCCTTTGAACAGAATCTGCAGGCCAATGAACTGACGGCCGAGGATCGCAAGGCGATGGCCGCGATCCTGGGTCGCCGGAGTTGACGGTTTTTGCCCCTCAGGGGGAGCGCATGACGAACCAACGCGAACGCCATGTGCCGGTTCTTTTAAAAGAAGCGATTGAGTTTCTTGATGTGCGCGCGGGCGGCACCTATGTGGACTGCACGCTGGGCATGGCAGGGCATTCGTCGGAACTGGCTCGGTTGCTGGGCCCGGACGGCTTGCTGATAGCGTTTGACCGCGATCCGCAGGCCATGGCGCTGGCAAAGATGCGGCTGGCTCGTGTTTCAAACGAGCTGGGCAGCCGGGCGCCGCGGATGCAGCTGATCAATGAGCCCTTCAGCTCCATTGAGCAGCATGTTCAGCCGGCCTCAGTGGATGGCATTCTGGCCGACTTTGGCGTGAGCAGCCTGCAACTGGACGAGGCGCACAGGGGATTCAGTTTTATGGCGGACGGGCCGTTGGATATGCGCATGGACACGCGCTCCGGGCCAACCGCCGAACAAGTGGTGAATGAGGCGAGCGAGCGTGAGCTGGCAGACCTTATTTACGAATACGGAGAGGAAAGGAGGTCGCGGAGAATCGCCAGAGCCATTGTTCGCGGGCGGCCGGTGACAACGACAGGGCAACT
>JAJXXG010000683.1 GCA_021781255.1 Acidobacteriota bacterium | reverse complement strand
GGGAGGCAATCAACATCAGGGCGATTGTGCAGAAGGCTGGGTATCCGGCCGAGGCGCTTCCATTTGTGGTGACGGTGGAACCGTGCAAATCATCGGTACTGCAGCGAGCATTGGAGAGCATTCGCGGGATGGACTGCATGCTGGAGCAGCCGCTGGATTTGCAGATGCTGGAGTAACAGGGACCAGAGATTAGCGAGCAGGGACGAAGAGGCGAGACGATGATTGGGACGAAGTATAAGTGCGAGATTTGCGGCGAAGAGAGTGATAAGCCGGTGCGCTGGATTGTGATCCACTGCAGTGATACGCAACTGACGGTGCTGAAGTGGACCAAGGAAGCCGCGGATGCTCCGCACGCGCGGCACTACTGCGGCGAGGCGCACGCGCAGGTATATATCAGCCGGTGGTTTGAGTCTTATTGCGGATAAGTGGATGCGGCTAACGGGGAACCGGGCCGGTGGATTCGCGGACGACAAATTCAGGTTGCATGACGATCTCAGAAGGGAACTGCTTGTTGCGGTCGGCGATGCGTTCAAGGAGAATCTGCGCGCCGTGCTGGCCCATTTCCGTGAGGGGCTGACGAACGGTGGTGAGCGAGGGGGCGAAGTAAGCTGCGGAGAGAATGTCGTCAAAGCCGACGACGGAGACGTTCTGGGGAACGGAAAGGCCAGCTTCCTTGAGGGCGCGGATGGCGCCGATGGCGGCAATGTCATTGAAGCAGAAGATTGCGGTGAAATCGCGAATCTTTTCGAGCAATGCGCGCATGGGCTTGTAGCCGATTTCAGGCGCCATGGGATGGGAACCGGACTTGCTGGACCATCCGGCGGTGCTGTCAATGCGAATGACCAGATTTGGATCAATGCGCAGGCCGATTTCACGTGCGACCTGTTGAATGGAATTCCAGCGGAACTCAGAATCAGGGATGGCGCGTGGACCGCGCATGAATGCGATGCGGCGATGGCCGAGCTGATGGAGATGATGGAGTGCCTGCACGACGGCAGCGTGATGGTTGAGAACAATGTTGGTGACGTTGGAAGCCTTGCAGTGCGCGGAGATGGCGACGATGGGAACGGGCACAGAGATGTGGTCAGCGGGTGAGTTGAGAAGCAGGAAACCGTCGACGGCGCGCTCGACAAGCATGCGCGGATATTGCTCGAGCAACTCGCGCTTCCAATCATGGCAGGCGGTGAAATAGAAGTAGTGCGCGCGAGTGAGTTCCTGAACGACGCCGCTCATGACGCGCGTGAAGTAGCCCTCAGAAAGATCAGGTGCGAGGACGCCGACGCTCATGGAGCGGCTTTGGCGTAGAGATCGCGCGAAGTAATTGGGCCGATAGTTGAAGCGGGTGGCAGCTTCAAGGACGCGATTGCGCGTCTCCTGGGGGATGGATTTCCCGGATGGGGAATTGTTGAGGACGAGAGAGACTGTGGTCTGTGAGAGTCCCAGGTGGTCAGCAAGTGTGCGCAGATTGACGTGACCTGAGGGCTCTGGACCTTTAGCCTTTGCCATGTTCGAGTTTTAACACGTTTCTGCGGTAGGGGAAACCGATTTATCAAAGGGAGATAGGTGGGTTTTGACAGTTGAAATAGACGGGGGGATTACGGATACGTTTACCGTTGTCGGGAGGGAGACTGGGATGCAACGAGGATCCGGTTGACGCCATGATGGAGCGGAAGGGAGCGGCCGGAATAGACGAAGGAACCGGAGAGGCCGGCGGGAAGAGTGATGGAAGCTCGGAGGCCGGAAGATGTGCGGCGGTATTCAACGCGGATTTCGCCGTTGGGATGAGGGAAGGTGGCGGTGAGCGATGGGAGCGAGCCGAGATGGGGCGCGATGCGGACGGTGCGGAAGCCGGGACTGGCCGGTTCGATTCCGGCGACGAGGGTGAGCAGGTCGTAAATGGGATGGGCGGACCATGCATGGGAGTCGGAGCGAGTGACTCCGGGCGTCTCAGGCCAAGTGGAGAAGTGGAGCTTGAGTAGCTGACGCCAGGGCTCGATGGACTGGAGGTAGTCATCGGCCATGCCGGCGTGGTCGAGGGCACGGGAGAGGTAGAAGCGGAAGTAGTAAGAGGCGGAGAGGACTCCGTTGGGAGTGGTGCCGGGCTGGATGGCGAGCATTTTGCGCAGGACGGGCTTCTGGTCGGCGGCGGGGATGACGTCATAGAGGACGCCGAGAATGTTGGCCTGCTGGGAGAAGACGGCTTTGTCTGGGTTGTCAGCGAGGAGACCACGTGAGGCATCCCAACATTGCCTGTAAATGCCGGAGCGGACGTGGGCGGCACGCTGGCTGTCGCGCGCGGCAAAGACGGGATCGCCGAGCGCGTGTTCGAGGTCTGCGGCGTTTTTGAGTGCGCCGAGGTATTCGAGTGTGGTGATGCAGGACTCGCCGGAGCGGGAGTAGGTGGGTGTTTCGCCGGAGGGAACCCAGTCAATGAATGACCACCAGGGGAGATTGTTGAGCAGACCGTCTGGCTGCTGGTGTTTTGCGAACCAGCCGAGGACGCCACGGACGCCGGGGAGCGAGTTGCGGACGGGCGCGGGATTGGGGCGATACATCCAGTAGTCGTGGAGCATGCCGACCCAGAGAAGAGAAAATGTGGGGATGTTCTGCGGAAGCGAGCTGGGATAGCGACTGCGGGTGATGCCTTCGGGGATACGGGAATCGTTGAATGCGCGGAGGGCCTGAATCGCGAGCCGGTCGTCGCCAGTGACAGCGTAAGAGATGAGGGCCTGGATGCGCGTGTCGCCGATGTACTGGAGCTGCTCATAGTAGGGCGTGTCCATGTAGGTTTCATGGGCATCGAGACGGGCGGTGCGCCAACTGATTTGCCAGATTTTGGCGAGGTCGGGGTCAGGCGACGTGAAGGTGGCACGTTCGACGAAGGGGTAGGCAGTGAAATGGGAGGTGAGAGAGTCAAGCGTGAGGGGCTGGTTGCCGGTGGTGATGTCTAGCGAGAGATAGCGCCAGGTGCGCCACCAGAGCGGCTGGAAGGTGCGGCGGTCGCCACCATCAGGGAGGAATTCGTCCCGGAGGCCGAGGGCGCGGCGAGGATGGACGATGCCTTTCGCGTCAGTGTACGTGAGTGCGTCGCGGTCTCCTTTGTGACCGTGATTGTCGTAAAGGGCCTCAGAGTAGGTAAGCCAGATGGTGGAGCCTTTGCCACCGGAGACGGTGAGGTCGGGGTAGACGGTGGTGAGTGTGCGGCGGTCGAGGAGGAGATGGACGTGCGTGTGAGGCGGGAGCGTGACGGGCGAGGCTGGGAATTTGGTCAGACCGGGCTGCTCGGCAGCAATGGAGTCGACGCGGACGATGCGGCCGGGGCTGACGGTAGTGTACTGCTGGTGCGGTAGGGTATCAGGGACGAGAGCCCAGGGGTTGTCGCCAGTGGCGTCGGCAGAGTGGGCGCGGTTGGTGCCGGGGTAGGCGCTTTCGCGCATAGGGTCGCCGGGCCTGAGCCATTGGCCCGAGACGGTTTGTGCATCCCAGCTCCAGTCGGTTTTGGCGGCGTCGACTTTTTCGCCGGGGCCTGCGGCGTAGTAGGCGGTGTACGTGAGAGTGGAGCGGGGCAAGGGAGTACGGCCGGGGTCTTCCTGGACGAGCCAGTCTTTGGGAGTGCTGATGGAGTTTTCTCCGACGGCTTCACTTTCAAGGAGGAAAGCTGTGCGGTTACTGAATTGAGCGATGGGTGCATAGACGCCCCAGTTCCAGACGGTGGCGGCGATGAGGTTCTGGCCGGTGTGGAGATAAGGCGCGAGGTCATAGCGTTCGTAGCGCCAGTGGGCGAGGTCGCCGCGGGCAGGGCCGTCACCGATGCGCTGGCCGTTGACGTAGAGGATGAAGCGGTTGTCGGCGCTGACACGGACGACATAATGCGCAGGGATGGCGGCCAGAGTGAGGGTGCGTCGGAAGTGAAGAACGAGGGGCTCGCGCAGGGGCGCGGCGGGATCGGTAATCCAGGAGGCGTGCCAGTCATGGTGAGGCGGATCGGGCGGGAGCGGGGAGGTGGCGGCTGGCACGGGAGCAGGCTGGGCGAAGAGCGTGGGGACGGCGAGGGCCGAGACTGCGAGGACAACAGGAAGGGCGGTGAAATAAGAGCGCATGGCGGGCTGAGAGAATTACCGCACACAAGGGTACAGGAAAGAGGCGGGCTGTGAGTATTTATGGTCCCTATACATTTGATTTTGCAGCGTTGTAACCTTCTGTTTATATTGAGCCGGTAGCCTAATATAGGCGAGTTTCGACGTGCCTGAAAGAGGAGTCATCCAAACGGACCAGGAAGATGGGTTTTGGACGCGCGCTTCCGCGGAGTAAAGCCGAGGAGTGGCTGTTTCGGCAGCGTAAAGAGCGGCGGAAGATTCGGCAGTCTCCGCTGAGTTCCAGCGGGTTGGCGCGGGTGGATGGGGACCTTCCAAGGATGACGATCACGTGCAGTCGGCGACATTGAGGTTCGCGGTTCTGATGATGTGACCGTGTTGGCGCGGTTTGCGGTGAGGATTGCAGTAATCGTTCCGGCGGCTTCACTGGTAGGATTTGATACAAGCCGGGTGTGCTGAAAGGGGCGAGTTAAGTGGGTGTTGGCATTGAAGTGACCAACCTGAACGCGTGGTATGGTACGAATCACACTCTGCAGGACATCAACCTGCATATTCCAGCGAATCATGCGACGGCTTTGATTGGGCCATCGGGCTGCGGCAAGAGCACGTTTGTGCGTTGCCTGAACCGGATGCATGAGACGAATCCAATTGCGCGTGTGACGGGAAGCGTGAAGATTGGCGACCTGGATATTTATGCCGACGCGAAACCGGTGGATATCCGGCGGCGGGTGGGCATGGTTTTTCAGAGGCCCAATCCGTTTCCGACGATGTCGATTTATGACAATGTTGCCGCGGGGCTGAAGCTGAACGGCTTCAGGAACCGGCGTGCGCTGGATGAGATTGTTGAGAAGTCGCTGAAGAATTCGGCCTTGTGGGACGAAGTGAAGGACGACTTGAAGAAGAAGTCAGGCGCGAGCCTGAGCGGCGGCCAGCAACAGCGGCTGTGCATTGCGCGGGCGCTTGCGGTGGATCCTGAGGTGCTGCTGATGGACGAGCCGGCCTCGGCGCTGGACCCGGTTTCCACATCAAAGATTGAAGATCTGATTTTTCAGCTGAAATCGCAGTACACTATCGTGATCGTGACGCACAACATGCAGCAGGCAGCGCGCGTTGCGGAGAAGACCGGGTTCTTTTTGAACGGGCGGATGGTGGAGTTCGACTCGACGCACAAGATTTTTACGAACCCGAGCGACAAGCGGACAGAGGACTACATTACGGGCAGGTTTGGATGACACGGATTCGCTTTCAACAGAGCCTGGATGAGCTGAAGGAAAACCTGCTGGTGATGGCCGGGCTGGCTGAGCAGTCAATCCAGCGTGCGATTGAGGCATATCGTGTGCGCGATCTGTCAATCTGTGATCTGGTGAGCCGCAGCGAGAATGCGATCAACCGGATGGAGCGCGAGATTGACCAGACGGCTCTGGATTTGCTGGCGATGGAACAGCCGATGGCTGTGGATCTGCGCTTTATTCTGAGCGTTATCAAAATCAACGCAGACCTGGAACGCGTGGGCGACGCTGCGAAGAGCATCAGCGACCGCGTGCGCAGCATGGAGCAGATGGCTGCGACCGATCTGCCGGTGGATATTCCGAAGATGGCGTCACTGGCCACGGAGATGGTACGCAAGAGCCTGCAGTCATTTATTGAAGGCGATGCGGAGACTGCTCGCGGCGTACTGACAATGGATGATGCTGTGGATGCGATGAACCGCGCGGCCTACAAAGCGCTGACTCAGGTGATGGAAGAGCAGAGCCACCTGGCGCCTCAGGCGCTGAATGCGCTGATGATTTGCCGGGCTCTGGAGCGGGTGGCGGACCATGCGACGAATATTGCCGAAGATGTGATTTTCTGGGTACAAGGCGCGGATGTTCGGCATGCGAAGAGCGTCGCGAAGGCTCAAAAGGGCGGCAAAGCCAAAGACGACGGCCAGAGCACGGACGGCGCAACTACCAGCTGAACGGCTCAGACGATTTCCCACCAGTCAAATTTGAGAAGGCGCGGGTAGTAGAGCGCGGCGCGAAGTTGCGTGTGCGGACCGTGAAGCAGACGCAGCACGGATGCGTATGCCTCCAACTGCGGCGCGAAGAGGGTGCGCAACTCGGGTAAAGCCTGCGCGGGGTCGAGCGAATCGGCGTGCGCGGTTTTGTAATCGACAATCCACCAGATTTCATTGCCTGAAGAGAGGGGCTGAGGTCCGGCGCGGAAAGCACGGTCGATACGCACGGTGCGAAGAGAACCAGAGAGGACTCCGGTCCATGCAGCTTCAGACTCTGCACCGGGATGCGGCGTGAGAATCCATTGTGCGATGGGATCGGCGGCGGACTGTGCGATGAAATCAAAGGCTTGTGTTACGAGCGAAGTTGCCTGGGACGGCATGAGGCCAGCGGCGCGAGCCTGTGCGGCGAGCCGCGGCTGAAGAGCACGGAGTGATTCGACAGCTGTGCGCATTTCGAGTGGTGTGCAGAGGCGGGAGAGCTCCTCAAAGAGTGTGTGCACAATGGTGCCGAGGACGCGTGAAAGAATGCCACCCTGGTGGCGCTCATAGAGGCGACGTGTGGCGATGTCGGGGAGAGAACCGCCAGAGACTGCATACGACGCGGGGAGCGCGGGCGGTTCGAAGCTGGCTGGCAGACGGCGAAGGATTGCCGGATGCCGCGCAAGAAAATCGGCCGCAGAATTTTCCTGTGTGGCGAAGACAGTCTCGAGAGTTTGATCGGCGGATTCTTGCGATGCTTGTCGCGCGGACCAAGCTTCGAATTGAGCGGATATTTCATCGTCAAGCGCGGGCCATGCAGTGGCGAGGAGTGTGTTGGACGGCTCGGCAAGCTGTGGCGCGCCATTGCGGAATTTGTATTCAGGGCGGGCGAAGATGTGGAGCTCATCGCGGGCACGCGTAGCGGCGACATAAAGAAGGCGGCGCAGTTCCTGCTTTTCGCGATCGGCGCGGACTTTGTCCACCCAGGTTTTTGTGTTGCTGCGCTCGGCGCCCTTGGTCTGGATTGGCGCGACGAGGAACTCCGTGACGGCGCCATCGGAAGTTGGCTCGGCGAGGCCGCGCTCGAGCCAGGAGAGGAGTTTTACCGACGAGTTGCCAGCGGTGCGTGCCTGCAGCTCCGGAACGAGAACGACTTCGAACTCGAGGCCCTTGGATTTGTGGATGGTCATGAGCTGGACGCCATCTTCCGAGGAGGCTGCAGGATCAGGGACCGCGGTGAGGTTGCTGAGTGCGATGTCGAGCGCGGAACCGAGGAGATCGGATTCACCGGCGGGAAGCGCATCAAGGCAGGACCACAGCAGGTCAAGGTTGGCAAGCGCGGTTGCATCCACGCAGGCAGCGCCGCCGAGGCTGAGCCAGATTTGTTGCAGAGTTGTGCCGAGCGCGGCGAGGGGTTGACGGGCGCGAAGGTCAGGGAAGGAATCGAGTGCGCGGGTGAGACGCTGCACGGCGGACTGACCGAAAGGACTGAGACCAGCAGCGCGTTCGACGAGAAGTGTGCGAATGGAGCGGCCTGTATCTTCGCCGGCGAGGATGTGGAGATCGGCGAGCGAAAGACCGCACCATGGCGCGCGCAGAAGGCCAAACCAGGCGACTCGATCAAAGGGATTGAGCAGAGCGCGGGCAAGGGCGAGCGCATCGAGAATCTCCGGACGATTGCGCAGGTCCTCGAGCTCGACGGCACGGAAGGGGATGCCGTTTTCATGC
>JAJXXG010000368.1 GCA_021781255.1 Acidobacteriota bacterium | reverse complement strand
AGTCGCCCACTTCGATCTCCGGCACGTAGTCCAGGCACACCCGCTTCACCACGCCGCCAAAGTTCACCCGCCCCACGCGCAGATCATTCTCCGTGAGGATCTCTTCCACTCGTCCCGGAATCGCTAGACACATAACCACTCCCTTATACAGAGACAAACTACACGACATTGGTGATTTGCATCACCTGCTTTTTGCGGAGCGCTTCTTTTTCGCCTCGTTCTCCGCCACCCGCGCCTTCACCATCTTCCGGATCAGCGTCGCCGGCAGCGGCTTGTCCAGCGGAAACTGCAGCGTTCCCTTCGACGTGCGATACCCCTGCAGCTCCTCCTGCATCGCATCGATCAGCGAAGCGCTCATCGGAAAGAAGCTGCAATGGTTCTGGAAGGCCGCATACGCCACCAGCGCCCCGTTGTAGCGAAACGCCGGCATGCCGTAGCTGATGGCCTCCGTAGCGCCCGTCGGAGCCGCCGCGCGAATCCGTTCGCGCACCGTCCGCAGCGTGCTGCGCGCCGGTTCCGGAACCCGCGCCAGATACGCCTCCACCTTTGCCGCCTCGCTCAGCGCGCCTTCGGCTCCTGCCGTCCTCACATCAAGCCTCCTGCCGGGCCCGCTCGTCCGCCAGATAGTTCAGCCACTCCGCCATGCCCGCGCCGGTCTTCGCCGACGTCTCAAAGATGCGGATGCCCGGCCGTATCTCGTGAATGTTCCGGTGCGCCGTCTCCCGGTCAAATCCGCACGGCTCCGCCAGGTCCATCTTCGTAATCACCGCCGCATCCAGAGAGGTGAACAGCGTGGGATACTTCAGCGGCTTGTCCTCGCCCTCCGTCACGCTCAGCAGCGCCACTCGAATCTTCTCGCCCAGGTCATAGCTCGACGGGCAAACCAGGTTGCCCACGTTCTCAATGAACAGGTAGTCCAGCGCGCCCAGCTCCCAGCCCTCCAGGTGCCGGCCCACCATCTCCGCCTCCAGGTGGCAGATTCCGTGCGTGTTGATCTGCCGCACCGGCGCGCCGCTGGCCGCCAGCCGCCGCGCGTCGTTGTCGGTCTCCAGGTCGCCCACCAGCGCCGCCACCCGCGCGCCACTCTCGCGCATCGTGCGCAGCGTCAACTCCAGAAACGTCGTCTTGCCCGTTCCCGGGCTGGAGACTAGATTCAGCACCAGCACGCCTGCCGCCGCATATTGCCTGCGCAAACCCGCCGCCAGCTCATCGTTCTTCTTCAAAATCCCGCGCCGCAGCTCCACAATCCGCGTCGTCATGCATCCACCTCTGCATCGTCAATCTCAATTGCCTCAATCTCCAGCTCGCGCCCCTGCCGCACATCCATGGAGGGCTCTCCGCACCGCGGACACCGGAAGCTCTGCACGCTCTCAATCTCACCGTCTTTCCCGCAGGCCTGGCAGTGCAGCACCACCGGCAGCTTGGTCACCACCAGGTCCGACCCCGCCAGCGGCGTTCCCAGCGTGGCCACCCCGTAGCAGAACCGCAGCGAGTCCTCTACCACCGCCGCCAGCGCGCCCACGCGCAGCCGCACTTCCTTCACCCGCGCCCCCGGATAAGCCGCCAGGGACTCCGTCACCGTATCCACAATGCTGGAAACAATCGATAGCTCGTGCATGAAAGCAAAATTCTACGCCGAACCGCGCCCTGCCGCTCTCGCGTCGCAAATTGTAAGATGGCTGCAGAAGGAACTTCCCTGTGACCCGATCCCTCGCGTCCCACCCGCACACCACCTCCCGCCTCGCCCTCAGTGAGCTCGCCCCCGGCGCCATGCAGTCTGAGATTCGCGCCATGACCACCGAGTGCGACCGCATCGGCGGCATCAATCTCGCCCAGGGCGTCTGCGACACCCCAGTGCCTGCGCCCGTGGAAGCCGAGGCCATCGCCGCCATCCGCGCCGGGCACAACATCTACACGCGCCTCGACGGCATCACCCGCCTGCGCCAGGCCATCGCCGCCAAGCAGCAGCGCGACTACGGCCTCGCCTACGACTCCGAAACCGAAGTCCTGGTCGCCAGCGGAGCCACCGGCGGCCTCCATGCCGCGGCCATGGCCCTGCTCAATCCGCACGATGAAGTTCTGCTCTTCGAGCCCTTCTATGGCTACCACGTCAGCACGCTCAAATCCATGCGCGTCAAGCCGGTCTTCGTTCCGCTGGCCGCGCCGCACTGGGAGCTCGACACTGACGCCCTGCACGCCGCCATCACCCCGCGCACCCGCGCCATCCTCCTCAACACCCCCGCCAACCCCAGCGGCAAGGTCTTCTCGCGCAGTGAGATCGAAGCCATCGCCGACGTCTGCCGCGAACACGACCTCTTCCTCTTCACCGACGAGATCTACGAGTACTTCGTCTACGACGGCACCCGCCACATCGCGCCCGCCACCCTCGACGGCATGCGCGAGCGCACCATCGTGCTCTCCGGCTTCTCCAAAACCTTCTCCGTCACCGGCTGGCGCCTGGGTTACGCCACGGCCGACGCCAAGTGGATGGCCGCCATGGCCTACTTCCACGACCTCACCTATGTCTGCGCGCCCTCTGCCCTGCAGCACGGCGCCGCCGCCGGCCTGGAGCAGCTTCCGCCCTCCTTCTATACCCAGCTCGCCGCCGACCACCAGAGCAAGCGCGAGCGCATTCTCGCCGCCCTGCGCCATGCCGGCATGGAGCCCACCGTTCCCGCCGGAGCCTACTACGTGCTGGCCCGCGCCTCGCGCCTGCCCGGCAAAACCGCCGCGGAAAAAGCACGCCACCTGCTCGCCGCCACCGGGGTCGCCTCCGTCGCGGGCAGCGCCTTCTTCCGCCACGGCCACGGCGAGGACCTGCTGCGTTTCTGCTTCGCCAAGCGCGATGCCGATCTCGACGAGGCCTGCGCCCGCCTGCGCCGCCTTTAGCCCACGTTGACGCCCGCGCGTCCGCTCTGCAAAACTCTGGCCCATGGGATACAGCGGCAAGGTAGAGTACGCTGAACAGCGCAGGATTCGCGAACGCAATACACGCCTCTATCGCCTGGCGCACTGGCCAATCTGGATCTGGGTCTTCTTTCTCGCCCCCGGTCCGCTTACCTTCTCGCTCTTCGCCCACGGCTTTGGCCTGATTAATACCGCATGGCTCCTCGCCGTGCTGGCCGGCACCGGCATCGCCGGCCTCTACGCCCAGTTGCCCGGCGTGGAACCGCGCCCTTACATCCTGCGCTTCGACGAGGACAAGCCCAACCCGCTCTATCGCAAGGTGTGCTACACCTTCGCCTGGAACGCCGTGCTGAACTTTGCCCTGCTCAACCTCGCGGGCCTCGTAGTCGCCTCCATCACCGGCGTCTGGACCATGAAGCAGCTTTACCAGTACGGCTATCTGCTCCTGTTCGTCGTCGTTCTCGTCCTGGGCGCGGCCGGCAAGCTGCCCCGCGTCGGCCCCTCCACCCGAGGCGAGGGCATCGAGCGCCGCTACTTCTACGGCTCCGTATGGGCAGTCACCACGGCGCAAACATTGTTGCTGGTTCTGTGGAAGATCATGCCGTCTGGCCTGGCGCACACCCGCGAAGGCAACCTCATCAAGCTGGTCGTCTTTGCCGGTGCGCTCTTCGGCATGGGCGCGGCCGCCATGCGCGGATCGCTGCCGCGCACCCGGCCCATCGTACCCGGCGAGCTCATGGTGGATTAGCACTCCACCGTGCCGCCCGCCCTCACCTGCTAAACTCGGACTCGTTATGCTTCTTGCAAGGCTCCTTGTCATGGCGGCCGCTTACCTGTTTGGCTCCATTCCCACGGGTTATCTGCTGGTCCGCATCTTCCGCAAGCAGGACATCCGCACCATCGGCAGCGGCAACATCGGTGCCACCAACGTACTGCGCACCGGCGCCAAGGGCCTGGGCGCCGCCACCTTCCTGCTCGACATGCTGAAGGGCTGCGCCGCCGTCTGGCTCGGCACCCTCATGGCCGCGCTCCTGCTCCCCACCCAGCCAGTGCGCAGCGTGGAAGCGCTGGCCGCGCTCTTTGCCGTGCTCGGCCACATGTTCCCCGTCTGGCTGCGCTTCCGCGGAGGCAAGGGCGTGGCCACCGGCTTCGGCGTCTTTCTGGTGGCGGCGCCTCTGGCCGCGCTCGCCGCCATCACCGTCTTTGCGCTGGTGCTGGCCGCCACGCGCTATGTCTCACTGGCCTCCGTTCTCGGCTCGGCCAGCTTTCCGTTCTTCGCCTGGTACCTGGTGCATGGGGACAAGCCGGCATTCTTCATTGCCGTGCAGGCCGCCGTAGCCTCGCTCATCATCCTCAAGCATCATCAAAACATCCGCCGCCTGCTGAGCGGCACTGAAAGCCGTCTCGGACAGAGGAAGACCGCATGAGCCGCATTGCCGTGCTTGGTTCCGGCGCCTGGGGAACCGCCATCGCACTCTCGCTCTACCGCCGTGGCGGACACCACGTCACCCTCTGGGCACACACCCCGCAACTCGCCCAGGAGATTGTCGCTGCCGGTGAAAACAAGCAGTTCCTGCCCGGCTTTCCGCTGCCCTCGCAGATCGTCGTCACCGGCGAGGACCGCGCCATCGCCGACGCCGACATCCTTGTCGCGGTCATCCCATCGGAGTTTCTGCGCACCACCATCGCCCGCCTCGCCCCGCAACTCCACAACGGGCAGGTGATCGTCAGCGCAACCAAGGGCGTGGAGGATCACACCTATCTGCGCATGACCGAGGTCATCGCCGAGGCTCTCGAGCCAACCGGCCTCCAACTGCCCATCGGCGCCTTCAGCGGCCCCAGCTTCGCGCTGGAGGTGGCGCAGAGTCAGCCGACCGCCGTCACCGTTGCATTCAAGGATGCGGCCATCGCCGAGCGCGTGCAAAAGGAGTTCTCGTCGGAGTCGCTGCGCCTGTACACGTCCACTGACGTTATCGGCGTCGAGCTCGGCGGCGCGCTCAAAAACGTGATTGCCATTGCCGCGGGCGTGGCCGCGGGCGTGGGCCTCGGCTACAACTCCGCCGCGGGCCTCATCACCCGCGGCATCGCTGAGATTACCCGGCTGGCCGTGGCCTGCGGCGGCCACCGCGAGACCCTCGCCGGCCTCTCCGGCGTGGGCGACCTCGTGCTCACCTGCACCGGTTCCCTCAGCCGCAACCGCACCGTCGGCGAAGCCCTCGGCCACGGCCGCAAGCTGCCGGAGATCCTCGAAAGCCTCGGCGGCAAGGTGGCCGAAGGCGTGCGCACCACCCGCGCCGCGCTGGGCCTGGCCCGCAAGCACGGCATCGAGATGCCCATTACGGAGCAAATGGAGCTCATCCTCGACGAAGGCAAGGATCCCCGCGAGGCCATCCGCGAGCTGATGCTGCGCCCCGGCAAGGGCGAGCACCTCTAAGTTTCGCGAAGGTTCGCTACGGCTCGCTGCGTTTCCGCCAAGGCCCGGCAAAACCGCCATCACGCCTGTCTGCGGTCAATCGGCGCTAGCGTCTTTGCTCTGCAATGGCGGGGGTGTTGCCATGCAGACGTTTCGCAGGACCGTCTGGATGCCGCTGTGTACCCGCGCTACCCAGCCACGCGCGGATCGTTGAAAAGCAGCTCCCGCCGTGGTCACCAGCCAAAAGAAGCAATCAGCCGCCCGCAATGGCTCCGATGACCAGCAGCGGCTCTCGCCCCTCGGCAACGGCTGCTGGCAGCGCGTCATCTGGCGAATCCAGGCTCAAGTCTTCTTCGCACGCAAAAAACCGCAGGAATGGCCTGCGCTGCTGCGTGTCGTGGTCGCGGATCGTCCCCGCAAGCACCGGATAGCGAGCCTCCAGCGCGTCCAGAATCCTGCGCACGGTCACCGGCGAGGCCACCTCCAGCGTCACTTCGCCCTCCACCCGCGCAAGGTTGCGCAGATGGTAGGGCAATGCGACGCGAACGGAATGCATCTGTGCCTCAGGCATAACCGGCATTATGGAATCGTATAGTGCTTGATCTGCAGCGCAAAGCTCGCTTTATGCAGCTTGTGAATCGCGCCCGTCAGCCCCGTGGTCGTGGACGAAGTGTTCTGGGTCTGGGCTGGTCGAAAAGTTGTAGCCGCCACCACCCTCGACACATTCGGGCCGTTGCCTCGTTGATAAAGCGCCTTTACCTTGTCATCCCGCTTGTAGTAAAGCGAGCACTTGTGGTTGGGCCCATTGGAGCGGACCGTGACAAATGTTCCATCCGCCGGGTCAATCGACGATGTATCGAACGAGTACGCATCGCCATGAAAGCCGAGCAGCTGCGCCTTGCCTCGAACATCCATCCCGCCAAATTTGACGACGTGCTCCGGCAGGTCCGCTGCACAGTACAAATGGACCATCGCGCCTCCATGAGCGTTGATCCGTGCAAGCATCGCTGCCGCAAGATCCGCCTCCGTATCCGGAGTGGTAAAGTGCGCGCCGATCAGCGATCCGTCCGACATCAGCACCGTAACGCCCATGCACAGCAGCAGGTGCGGAAAACAAATCTCGTTCGCATCCTCGCCTGCCATATCTTCGTCCAGATAAATCGGCATTCCTTCTCCTTGAGTGGCAATGGGGTCTCCCCGTTCGCGCTCCCTTGCGGCAGAGCACGCCGCGCAGCAACCTGTCTGTCAGAATTGGGTCCGGCAAAACGCAGACCCGACTGTCGTCAATCCCCGCCTAGTCCAGCGTCTGCACCTCCACTGAGAGCACCGGCGGCAGGTCGTACACAATCGGCTGCCACGTATCTCCGCTGTTGGCTGAAACGTACACCTGGCCTCCGGTGGTGCCAAAGTAGACTCCGCAATCCTCCAGCGAGTCGACGGCCATCGCATCGCGCAGCACGTTCACGTAGCAGTTCTCCTGCGGCAACCCCTTCGTCAGCGGCTCCCACTCGTTGCCCCCGCAGCGGCTGCGATAGACCTGCAACTTGCCGTCCAGCGGAAAGTGCTCGGAGTCGCTCTTGATCGGCACAACGTACAGCGTCTCCGGCTCGTGCGCGTGCACGTCAATCACAAACCCGAAGTCCGTGGGCAGATTCCCTGAGACCTCGCGCCAGTTCTCCCCCGCGTCATCCGATCGCATCACATCCCAGTGCTTCTGCATGAACAGCACCTCGGGCCGCGAGCGATGCATGGCCACATGATGCACGCAATGGCCAACCTCCGCCGTCGGGTCGGGCATGAAGTTCGAGACCAGTCCCTTGTTGATCGGCTTCCAGCTCTGCCCGCCATCGTCCGTGCGAAAAGCTCCCGCCGCGGAGATGGCAATGTACATGCGGCCTGGGTTCGTCGGGTCCAGCAGGATAGTGTGCAGACACATGCCTCCGGCGCCCGGCTGCCAGCGCGGCCCCGTGCCGTGCTCGCGCAGGCCGCTCAACTCCTGCCAGCTTGCCCCGCCGTCCGTCGAGCGGAAGAGCGCCGCATCCTCAATGCCCGCATACACGGTCTGCGCATCTGTCAGCGAGGGCTCCAGGTGCCACACCCGCTTGAACTCCCACGGATGCGGCGTGCCGTTGTACCACATGTGCGTGCCCGGCGTGCCGTCATAGGCAAACTTGTTCCCGCCCGGCGTCCAGGTCTTGCCGCCGTCCGCGGAGCACTGCAGCACCTGCCCAAACCATCCGCTGGACTGCGATGCATACAGCCGGTCCGGCTCCACCGGCGAGCCCTTCATGTGATAGATCTCCCAGCCGGCAAAGTAAGGACCGTCCACAGTCCACTTATCGCGTTTGCCGTCGGATGTAAGGAGGAACGCACCCTTGCGCGTTCCAACCAAAACACGCACGCTGCTCATAAAGTTTCCTGCTTTCACACTGAGCTCGCGGCGCCGCGGCAACGGGTTGGCTGCCGGAATATGGAGGAAG
>JAJXXG010000602.1 GCA_021781255.1 Acidobacteriota bacterium | reverse complement strand
GGCGCAAACCGTCCCAGATAAAGCACAAAGATCGCCGGGTAAATCGCCATGTCAAAAATGCTCGCGGAGAGCGAAAGCCAGCCCTCCTGGTAGCCCCAGAAAGGACCCAGCGCTCGTCGTACCCAGACGTAAAATCCGCCATCTGCTGGAATCGCACTCGCCAACTCGCCGATCATCAGCGCCGTGGGCAGGCTCCACAGAATGGGAAGCACAGTCAGCAGTAGTATCGCGCGCGCATAGCCCGCTCCGCCCAGAATGTCCTCAATCCCATAGGGTCCGCCCGCCACCATAAAGTAGGTGGCTGCCACCAGTGGGATAACCCGCATCTTTCTCGGGAGCTGCTGCAGGCGCGAAGGCATATTCCATGAATCTAACAATTCTTGCGCATCGACCCCAAGCAAATTTCCGGCACCGTGCCGGCCCCACATTCCGCTTGCAAAGCAGCGCAGGAATTCACGCGGCAATCACGCATTCCGCCACGGCCGCCACTCGGTTTCCGGTATAATCGGCTAGCAGACCCGGAGAGATGGCCGAGTGGCTGAAGGCGGCGGTTTGCTAAACCGTTATAGGGGCCTAAACCTCTATCGGGGGTTCGAATCCCCCTCTCTCCGCCAGCGAGTCTGCCCGTTTCTCTGTCTGCCAGAGAAAATCCCCTTCAGGCCCGGTTCCGAGGTCTTTTTCAATCAAAAGTTCCGCTGGAGAATCTCGTTCGAGGGTTATTGCCCTCCAAATTCTCTGGTCTTCTCTGATTGGCATTCTGGAACTGGAACTTTCGATCCACCACGCCTCAGGTTCTCCGACCTTGAATGGGACAGACCACCTGTGAACCCGACCAGAGATTTGAACACTCAGGAAGCTGCGTGCCGAGGACCTTTACAACTTCGATCCTTTCGGTGGCTTCCTCGCAAGCAGTAAGCGCTCAACTCCCGCCATGCTCCTGTGCCCCAATCGCGCCATCAAGCCAACTCAATGCACCGACCATAGATGCCGCAGGTGTGGTGTTTCTTGATACATCAATCAGCTGCAGAGGCGCATTGAAGGGGGGATACCCAGAACCAAAAGCGTTTATAACAGTTATCCAATCCGCTGGGCCTTATTGATAAGGCTGAAACTAGCCATGCGCTGTGCGACACACTGTATAAGTCGATTGCCATCCATCTAACGTTTTGCAGACGTCTTTATCGTGTTGTTCTCATTCATATCTACTTCATCAATGACGGAACTGAGCGTACTGATCTCTTCCGGGACGCCTTCGCCCGAAACCTCAAGACGACTCTCGACGGGTAACCATCAACAGGTGTTCACATGCCATTACAACTTCCTGTCGCTGATTCAGAGCTTCACACAATTCGACAACGATTCCATGACGAGGCGATTTAGGTGAGTCCCGTTTGTCCTTAATCGTCACCCTCACATGAAGCGTGTCACCGATGTGGACAGGCTTGATAAATCGCAGACGATCATAGCCGTAGGTAAACGCTTCAGGATTCACCTCGCCTGCAGTCATGCCGACTGCAACGCTGAAAATCAGGGTGCCATGAGCTATGCGTTCGCCAAACGGCTGCGTTTTGCACCACTCAGCATCCATGTGATGAGGATAAAAGTCACCCGTCTGTCCTGCATGAAGTACAAAATCTGTTTCGGTGATGGTCCTTCCATGAGTTTCCCGTGACGATCCAACCTCATAATCTTCAAAATGCAATCTAAGACTCATAGCTCATCCCCATTGCAACGGTGATACGATTTGCACACTGCTGTAATGCGCTTACGATTCGATTTACGCCCGCCTTGTCTCTCACGCTGCCCAGGCATGCTACGGCCAGTGCGGCAATGGAACCTACTGCTGGATTGCCTACCAGTACGGCAATATCGCGCATCCCGGCTCTCTCCTCGCTGAAGGACACTGCGCATCGGTTTCTTCGAATGCGCTTCAGTTCCTCATGAAATTCCTCTCGCTTCGCCTTGGAGAGCCTGGCATAATCCATGTCTTCTGCAAGATGCGCCTTCAGATCGTCTGGATTGAGATATGCGAGCAAGAGACGCCCGGAATTGGTGGTTACCGGCGAAAATTGACTCCCAACCTGGTGGGCAAAACGAACGCGCAACGGGCTCGGGACGTCCATCAGCACCACAAGTCGTCTGTGATTCAGAACGCTTAAATGAACGGATTCACGCGAGGAGTCAGCCAATTCACGCATGAATCGTCCTGAGATGCGAGTTATATGCTCGATAGGTGGGTAGGTGTGCGACAGCTCGAGAAGTTTCAATGACAAGCTATATTGCTTGAGAACCGGATCCCGAGTCACATACAGACGACTTTCAAGTCTGCTCAAGAGGCGAAACGCTGCGCTTGGTGTTTGTCCGACGGCGCGCGCAATCTCGCTCAAGGGCATAGGCGATGCAGCAGCAGCTAGAGCCTCGAGAGTAGCAAGTCCCTTGTCCAGTGCTGGAACGGAATATTCCGGGTGTGATTTCCTGCTCGATGACGCTCGCCTGCGAGATGCATTTATCATCTTGATTGTGTCCGCGATCAGCCGCTTTGGGTCATTCCTGCAAAGATAACTGCTGCAATTATCACTGGACTAACGATGCAGAGGTAGGCCTTTGCCCGTCTTTCGGCACTTTTCCATTCTCCTGTTAAGAATCCAACCGCAGTGCTGCTCAGGATAATTGCGCCAATAATGAGAGGCCATCTGGTCACCATTCCAATTCGCTGCTTTACCAGGCCATAAAGCATTAGGCCGCTATGGCAGAAGGCGCGTATGAGAATTCCCATACGCCAGTTGCTTCGTGTCGATTCTGCAAAATAAAGGGCAGCACCTCTGTTCTTCCGCATTTTACAGAAGCAATAGATCGCAGCTTCCAGCACACCCGCGCTTATCAGAAACATGAGCGCAACATTCGCAGCCCAAACTGGATTCTCACCTGTACTCAATGCCGTGTTCAAAGTCAGTCTCTCTCGCTCAATTCAATCAAGCATGCCTTCTCCTGTGCGCTTGCTGTAATGGCTGCTATTGGCCGTCCTGTTTCGATAGCATCAATCATCATCCGGTCAATCACCTTGGCAATGCTTGACCAGTTCGATAGACGCGGCAGATCACGAGCATTTTCGTGCAGTTTCTCCAGATGATGGTAGTAGGGAATGACCGCATTCACCTCGTTGTCAGACCACGTTGTCTTGCGGCAACCAATTGCTCCCTCCAGCGTTAACAGCTTGTCCATCTCGGGTCTGGCACAATGCGCAAGAAACCTGCATGCAATATCCAGGTGGAGACTACCCGCAGGAATCCCCATGATCCAATATGCATTCAAAGAAATTCCACGGCCATTCTCCGACGGGATTGCGGCAACTGCTGTCTTTCCCTTTACCCTGGATGCATCGATGGTCTCTGACATGGCGGCAAAGCCGAACCAGTTCACCATCATCGCAACTTCTCCGTATGCGAACGCTAGCCCAGACTTTACTGAATCAAAGGTGGCAGAGTCAGGATGAATGGCGTGCCGATCATGAAAAATGGATCGGTAATATTCAAGTCCTTCGCGAGACTCCGGCGTATCGATCTGTATTCGTCCGGATTGGTCGAAGAGTTCACCTCCCCGGCTCCAAAGCTGAAGGCAGAAGTCATAGACACTGTTGTGGCCATCGGGGTAACCGGCAAATACCGTGCCATAGAGTCCTTGCCCTGGGCGAGTAAAGAACCGAGCCACGCGGCGGAACTCCTCCCAGGTGCGTGGCACCATCAACGGTTCTCCAAACTGCTGTTCAAAATGCAATTGTTCGGCTGAATCTTCGAAGAGATCCCGTCTGTAGATAAGGCACTCTGGTCCATCGTGATAGGGCAACCCAAAAACCCGCTCGTCAAACCGCTGCAGTCGCTGCAATGACTCCGAGTATGCGCTTGGATACCCCTCAGGCGGCGACGACGCCAGGTAGGGCGCCAGATCGAACAACCCTTGCGTAGCATTCGCTTCCGCAAGCCAGTCGGTACTGACCATAGCGACGTCGTAGCTGCCATTCGCAAGGCCGTGGTCTTGAAAGAGTTGGCGATGCAGCGACTCCAGATCAAGAGATACCGGATTCAATTGGAGGCCGGTGTGCGCATTGTCTTCAAACGATTGCCATTGTTTTGCAATGGCAGACTCGAATGGACCGAATTTTCGAACAGCAATTCGAAAGCTGCATTCACGTTCAGCGCGCAGGCTTGTCGTCACTCGGTTTCTCCTCCGGCGAACCGGTCGCCCGCAGTGAAAATTCTTTGATGATTCCGGCACCGTGCTGCCCGATTCCGGGCGCCCCGGTTGAAGATTTGTAGATCTCGCCATCAATGCGAATTGGGCATCGAGTTGTTTTGATTACTGTGCCCTTGCAGCTTTGAATCTCCTGCTGCATGTCAAGCGCCTGGAATCCTTCATGCTCCATGAGCTTCGGCCATGTGAGTACGTCGGAGCACCATATGTCCGCGGGTTCAAGGATGCTCAACCAGTGTTTCGTTTCCTGTGTCTTCAAATGACCGGCCAGGATACTTTTGATTTCATCGCGCTTCTCAAACCATAATTTGGGGTCAGAAAAGCGGAGGAGTGGCTCGCATCCCAGTAACTTGCCCAGTTGCCCTACCGAGCCCATCGCCAGGGATAGATATCCGTCCTTCGTTTCGTAAAGGCCGTAAGGCGCGCCTAGATAAGCATTGGCGTTGTTGATGGCGCTTCTCTGGGGTAATTTGCCCCCATCGTTAAAGAATGTTGTCAACAGTTCAAACTGGGCGTCAAGAATCGATTCGAGAAGGCTTACTTCCACCAATCCGCCGAGTCCCGTTATGCTTCGCCGCACCAGGCATGCCAATATACCCTGCACCAAATGTGCGCCAGCGAAAAGATCAACGACTGCGAGGCCAAACGGAACCGGCGGTTGATCTGCATTTCCATTCAACCATGCTAATCCGGAGAGGGATTGGATCAGCAGGTCCTGGCCGGGTTTGTTGCGCCACGGTCCCGTCTTGCCATAACCGGTTACTTCGCCATAGATAAGACGGGGGTTGAACCGACGTATGGATGCGTAGTCAAAGCCAAGACGCTCCATAATTCCGGGCCGAAAATTCTGAATCATTACATCGGCACGCGCAATCAGCTGTCTTATCATCTCGCGGTCGCTTTCATTCTTGAGATCGGCCGCCAGGCTTTGTTTGTTGCGATTGATGGAGTGAAAGAGGGTACTGTCGCCGTCAACCTCCAGGTTGGTGATATAGAGCTGACGGCATAAATCTCCGGTGTGCGGTCTTTCGATTTTGATAACCCGGGCTCCCAGATCTGCAAGGCGCAGGGCTGCGGATGGACCGGAAAGAAACTGGCTGAAATCCAGTACCAACAAGCCTTCAAGCGGCCTCATGCATATCCCCCTGCCTCCTGTGGCCGGCACATATTCGCCGCCATCTCATTCAACGTCGTAGCAACTGCACTGGCGTCGCCGCCTTGCCATGCAAACTCATGGACCAGCAGCGCAGCTTCGTCCTGAAACTGGTGGTATCCGCTCGACCGTGGGCGTAGCCAGGCTTCGTCCAGAGTCTGCAGAGTTTTCTGAAAGAATCCATGGCACCTTCGGTTGACTTCATCATCGCGCCATGCAGTTCGGTAGCCCGGCTGACCGCCGGAATCGAAGTAAAGTCGAGTCTGGCATTCTGCCCCTGCAGCATATTCGCAGTACATTGCTGCGCTCTCGATGGAATCGCAGCGTGATGAGATTGCAAGACCGGCTCCGCCCAAGGTGGAACGGAAGCGTGTCTTCCCGTCAAGAGAAATCAGCCCTCCTACATCAAGCCGGTGCTTCGCGTAACCATCGCGAGAATAGTTCGAATAGCCATATGCAAAGGGACAATAGGCCTCAACATCGCCACTCGTCAGCCGTTCCCAAACCATGATCGGGTTACATCTGGAAAACGTCTGAGACACCGCCTGAGCAAGCTCTCGCAGCATCTCGATTGCGCGCACAGTAATATCGTGCGAGCCAAACACCCCAGGATCGGCAAAGGGTTCTTCGCCTAAGCCAATGCAAAGCATATACAAATGCATCAGCATATCAATGCGAGTGCCGGAAACAGCTACTAAGCCGCGCCGCGCAAGCTCCAACGCCTCATTCCATGTTGCTGGGACAGAGTGCCCAGCCCGTTCAAGCAAATCCGGCCGCCATCCGCTGATGGGCGCAGCCGCATCGATCGCCAGTGCGTATTGGCTGCCTGCAAGGATGTAACTTGCATTCGACTTTCCGACCGAATTGGCTGCCTGATCCTGCAGAAAATTGGCGGGTAGATGTTGCTCAAGCGGAAGCAAGAGACTTTGCGCCGCCGCCGCGCCAATAAAAGGATGATCAATTACAAGAAGATCGAATTGTGCGGCCAGTTCATGGAGTGCCAAGTCCCCGAACTGTTTGAGCGAGCGCTTTTCCCAGTGGATAGTGATTTCTGGATGCATTTCTGAAAATCGCTGAGCTGTTGCCACCATCGGCAGGTAACCGCGCGTGTGGTCCCACGTCATGCCCCTCAGCTCAGTCATAGCAAACCGCAATCCCCTCTGATGTGCTCGACTCATAGACGGCTTCCACAGCAGCCATCGCTCTGTTTGCGCCATCCACCAACGTCGTGAATGTATGGATGATGCCGTCGAGAGGGCATATCAGATCGCCCATCGACCCCTTGATTACATCCGGAAGCCACGATCCTTCGGCTGGCATAGAGGTCCGCGCCGGTTCATTCACGGGAGTCAGAATGCAGTACTCAAATGCGGCGCTTTTTGCGCGCATCTCATTCTCATCGCGAATAGCTGCGACATTCAATCCGGCCCTGTGGCACTCGGGCAGATGAGCATAGCAATCAATACCGCCGGGGCCACTTATTACGATGGAACATCGCGCTTCGGATACCTCTGAGTCAATCAACATCATTGAGCGAGAACTTCTCCTTAAGGAAAAAGATTTTTGCATACTGCAGAGAGGACCTGCAAGAAAATCTTGTGTGCCTCGATAATGTGCTGTAAAAGGAGAGATGGCATACATGCGGACCGTCAATGGGATTAGCATTTTTCCGCTCGTCAGCCAATGATGCAGTTCTTGATTCAGGAAGACGCTACTGCACTTCCATGCACGTTAAGTCTTGTGGAGACCGCAGAATAGGAGCAGACAATGAGCCCGTTCAGCAACCCAAACCCCGACCCGGCTTCGCACCTGCAGATACCCGTCTGGAACGCTGAAGACTGGTTCTACGAGGACTTCGAAATTGGCCATCGCATCCGGTCGATCCGGCGCACGATTTCCGAAGGTGAATCGATGCAGTTCAACGCTCTCGTCCTTGACATGCATCCTTATGTGGCCGACGAAATTTTCGCGCAGAAAGAGGGGGCCTTCGGCCGTCGTCTTGTTGCAGGTGCCCTGGTTTTCAGCATGGGACTAGGGCTGGTTGCCACGAACTGCGTCAATTCCTTCAGCTATGGCTATGATCGTCTCCGCTTTATTCGGCCTGTGTTCATTGGCGACACAATCTATACAATTCGTACGAATATCGAGAAAAGGCCAAAGTACCCAACCATGGGACTAGTTAAGGCGTCCTATGAGGTATTCAAAAACGAGGGGGAACTCGTCCTTTACTGCGAGCATCTTCTTACGGTGACTTACAGGGATCCTGCAGCGGCGTTTTCCGGCGCTGCAAAGCAAGATATGGACTGAGTGCTACTTGTCAGGCGTGGTGCAGTACTGAATCCGGTCGAACTTCTGGATGCAGTTTTGCACTTCCTTCATTGTTGTTTGATGGCCAGCAAATAGCGAATTGCGTTAT
>JAJXXG010000268.1 GCA_021781255.1 Acidobacteriota bacterium | reverse complement strand
TGGGCAGGTGATCTCCATCACGGCGCCGGCACTCGTGGTGCAGGTAGCAGAGGATCCGGAGACGGTGCAACCGCCCATGCCGAATTGCACGCTCGAGTTGCCGGCGATTGTCACGCCGTTCTCAAAGACGTAAACCACGCCTCCAGGCGAACCGGAAAAATTTACCTGGTCGCCGGCGCCTCCGCCAAGGGTGACCGGGCTTGTAAAGCAGACCACACCGTTTGTGGCCGAGTCGCTGTAAGTGGAGACATTAGAGCCTGTGATCGTGATCGGGGCTGTGCCCGAAAGGGGAAAGGTGTGACCTGGACTGCAGTCACCAGGTATGCTCGGTCCGGTCTGGTTGCCCCAGAAGTTCGTATTGGGCTGAACGCCTGTCACCGCGGGATAATTGCAGCCCCCATGCTGGCTAATACCTCCAAGGATTTCGAGATATGTGTAGGTGGTCTTGTTGCTCCCTCCACAGTCCTGCACGTTGACGGCATTGTTACTGCTGGAAGCGACGTAGATGCCGCAATTCAGGTTGAGGTAGTTTGAACCGCTGAAATTGAAGTCGGTTCCAGTGGTTCCTGTCAGGTCCATGCACCCGCTGCCGACAAGCGCAGGTCCGGCAACAGCGGTAGCAGACACCGAGAGCAGGTTGAACCCGAAAACGCGCATAAAACTTGTGAGCCTCGGCTCGACCACCGTGACTTGAGTGAACCCGTTTATCCCATTGAACGAAACCGGGTAGGTGACTGTGACGTCCGTGCTCGTGCCTGGGTATCCGTTTTGTTGGACAGCCGTATAGGCCGCGGCTGTCCCGCTTCCGCCGTTGAAGTTGCTGAGTGCGGCCGCTATCGCGCCGGCGTCCGCCGCGATTTGTACCCTCTGGCGCGTGTGGTAAGCCATCCCAACATCGACCGCCATCCCTGCGAAACCCATCAGAACGGTCATGCACAGTGCGGTCACGACCAGGACGTTGCCACTTTCACTTTTCCTGAAGTCCATTGACTCCCCCTGCCCGCCAATTCGAGCGTCTTTGCCGTGAGAAACTTTGCTCGTCAGCCGATTGTGGCCCAAAACAAAAAACGCGGGTGCCTGATAAAAGAACTCCGTATGCCGGGTTTATCCCGCTGCGTTAAACGCTGAACGGCTTCGAGAAAACTGACCCGGAAAGCACAACCGAAAATCAAACCTCACTATCGGTAACGACCCTGAAATCAATTGCCCGCGGATATCAATCCCCGTCATTATAAGGCTCCGAAGAGTTCACATGATAGCAAAATCCACGCGAGATAAAGCCTGCTTCGTTACCGGAGTCGTCTCTCTGGTAACCCCGGCTCTATCACTTTTGGGGTACGCCCGGGGGCTGGCGATAGGGCTCCGCTGTGTTGATAACTCATTGATTGGAAAGGGCCGCTTGATGAGCGAGAATCTGTCATCGCCGGATTCAGCCGGTTGAAGATGACGCCAAACTTGCCGTTTTCAGCAGTAAAGCGGAAGGGCTTCACATTCCCGACGCAGACTTCCGGCGGCATGGGCTGCGTGAAACCTGCCATTTGAACTCCGAATTGGGTCGTCATTGCCGGGTTATTTACCAGCCTGGGCCGCCTCGTTAAAGGTTTGATGGGGAACACTTACAGTCATTCGTATCTCCTGAAAAGGTTGTGCGCCTCGGGTTCAAATCTGCGATGATAGCCCAGTGTGCCCGGAAGGTATCTTCGCCAGGCAGGACCAATCGCTTAAGTGAAACCCGCAATGCGCCGCGTGGCGCTCATTTACAACCCGGCTTCAGGACAGATTTCCGCGCGGCGGACGGCGGCCGTTGAGGATGCTCTGGCGGTCTTCCGCTCGGCGGGCGTAGAAGCCGAGGCGTTCGTCACCAGGGAAGCAGGCGACGCCACCGTTCATGCGCAACAGGCCGTCCGTGACGGTTACGACACGATCCTGGCCTGCGGCGGCGACGGCACCGTGCACGAAATCGTGCAGAGCCTGGTGGGAACCGAGATCACACTGGGCGTTATTCCGCTGGGCACGGCGAATGCCCTGGCATCGGATCTGGGATTGATCGGGAGACCGGATCGGGTGGCGCGCAAGCTGCTCGACGCCAGGCCGGCACGAGTTTCCGTGGGGCGCGTCCACTACCGCGACAGCGCCGGCGATCAAGGTTCACGCTACTTTGTTGTCGCGGCGGGAATCGGCGCCGATGCCCTGTTGATGTCGCGCCTGGACGTGCGGCTCAAGCGGCGGCTTGGCTACATACTCTATATCTTTGAAGCTACTCGCATCTGGGCTACGGACTCGTTTCCTCTATTTCAGGCAGCCTTCACGGCCAATGGAAACGGAGGCGCGCGCGTCGCCGATGTTTCGCAGTTGCTGGCGGTGCGGGTGCGTTCGTTTGGCGGCGTTCTGCGCGAACTCGCTCCGGGGGCCAGTTTGCGCAACGGCAGCCTGAATCTGGTGGCCTTCGCCACGCGCAGCCGCCTGAGCTATCTCAGGTTTCTTCTTGCGGTGATGGCCGGGCGCCACACCTTCTCTCGTGAAATCGAACTGGTAGAAGCATCCTCGGTCGAGTGCCGCGCACGCAATGGCTCAGCAAAGCCCATCTTTGTGGAAGCGGATGGGGAGGTCTTGGGCTCTTTGCCTGTCCGCCTTGAGGTCGTGCCCCACTCGCTCACACTGCTCGTCCCTCCCGGTGTGCAACCGTGACGCTCGCATCGCGAAGCGCCGCGTGGCCTCTCACTCCTGGTAGATATAGCCTTTTGCGATTTCCTTGAAAGCTTGCAGATCGTTTGCTGCCCAGGCCTCGCTCCGGTGCAACTCGCGCGCCAGAAGGTCGGCGACCGTGGGCGCAGCTTCAATGGCGGCGCGCGCATCCAGGAACAGAGCGCGCGTGCGCCGGGCAAGCACGTCTTCGACCGTGCGCGCCATTTCATGTCTTGCCGCCCAAACCACCTCGCGCAGCCGGAAGGGCAGGCGCGGGTGCAGCAGAGCGTCCAGGCTCGCATCCTGCGACGAAAGAGCGCGAAGCGCCGCAAGATCGGATCCGTACACGCTGTCCCACGCCGAGTTTGCTGTGGTCGCGTCCCCTGTCCAGCCGTGCAGCTTCAGCTCCAGCGTCCGCGACCGGGCTTTGGGCAGTGCGGCAACCTGCGCGGCGCGATCGATGGCGTCCTGTCCCATGCGGCGGTAGGTGGTCCACTTGCCGCCAGTAACAGTAATGAGCCCTGAAGGCGAAACCAGAATCGTATGGTCGCGAGAAAGTTTTTGGGTTGCCACGCCGGGTTTGCGGACCAGCGGGCGCAGCCCCGACCACACGCTGAGAATCTCTTCAGGGCGCGGGGCGCGGCCCAGGTAACGGGCGATATAGTCGCGCAGAAATTTCTTTTCTTCAGGCAGCGCGCGCGGCTCAGGGGATTTGGATTCGACCGGTACGTCGGTGGTGCCGACGAGGAGCGCGTTGTGCCAGGGGATGGCGAACAGGACACGGCCATCGGCCGTCCTGGGAATCATGAGCGCGGTATCGCCGGGCAGAAAGGAGCGCGGCAAAACGAAATGCGATCCCTGGCTGATGGCCAGGAGCGGTGCGCGCTGGCGGCCGCTGTGTTGACTGGCATCGAGCGCAAGAGTGTCCTCGGCGTGCACTCCGCAGGCATTGATGACCGCCTTCGCCGGCACATCGAAGACGGCGCCCTCTTCGCAATCGCGCACCTGAACTCCGATGATCTTGCCGCCGCGCTCGATCAGCCCGGTGGCTTCTACATAATTGACGGCCGTTCCGCCGAGATCCTGCAAGGTTCGCAACAGCGCGATGGCATAGCGGGCATCGTCAAACTGGCCGTCGTGGTAGAGAATGCCGCCGCGCAGGCCGTCGCTTTTAATTCCCGGCAGCTTTTCGAGCGTGGTCGCGCGCGAGAGCAGCTTCGACCGGCCGAGTGAGAGACGGCCGGATAGCTCCTCATAGACTTTGAGCCCCACGCCATAGTAAGGAAGTGAAAGATAACTGTAAGCCGGGACTACGAAGCAGAGATCGTGAACCAGATGCGGAGCGTTGCGCAGCATGTGCCCGCGCTCGCGCAAAGCGTCGAGAACCAGCGTCAGGTTCATTTCCTCCAGATAGCGAACCCCGCCATGCACCAGCTTGGTGCTGCGGCTTGAGGTTTCCTTGGCGAAGTCGGAGCGCTCGACGAGCAGCGTGCGATAGCCGCGGGACGCCGCTTCCACAGCGGCGCCCAGGCCGGTGGCCCCGCCTCCGATCACCAGCACGTCCCACGGCTGCGGATTGACGCAGAGTTGCCTCAGAATTTCGCTGCGCGAGTTCACGTCCGCACGTCCTTTCCTGGTGACGTGAAACAACACGAGGCCTAAAGCTGAATCAGGCAATCACGCTTGCCGCGGCCGTCCACGCCCGGTGCTGGCTCTCGGCCACGCCGCGATGCGTGAGCGTGCCCAGCCAGGTATTCAGCCCCTCGGCCAGTCCTGCATCCTGCTTGAGCGCTGCGCGCGCGCCCAGGCTGGCCAGGCGCAGCACGTAGGAAAATGTGGAATTGGTGAGCGCAAGAGTTGAGGTGTGCGGCACCGCGCCCGGCATGTTGGTCACGCAGTAGTGCACCACGCCATCGACCACAAAACTGGGATTGGAATGCGAAGTGGGCCGCGCCGTCTCCACGCAGCCACCCTGGTCGATGGCAACGTCCACAATCACCGCGCCTTTTTTCATCTGGGCCACCATGGCGCGCGTCACCAGCTTGGGAGCAGTGGCGCCGGGAATCAGCACGCCGCCGATCACCAGGTCTGCCTCGCGCGTGGCCTGGGCGATGTTGTAACTGTTCGAGGCCAGGGTATAGAGACGCCCGCCGAAAATATCGTCCAGCTCGCGCAGTCGGTTCAGGTTCACGTCAATGAGCGTGGTTTTGGCGCCGAAACCAAGCGCGATTCGCGCTGCATTGGTGCCCACCACACCGCCGCCCAGAATGGTCACGTGCGCCGGCGGCACACCCGGCACTCCGCCCAGCAGAATGCCGCGCCCTCCGCGCTCTCTTTCGAGGCAGCTCGCGCCTACCTGCACGCTCATCCGCCCCGCCACTTCGCTCATGGGCATCAGCAGGGGCAGAGTTCCCTGCCGGTCGCGCACGGTCTCGTAGGCGATGCCGATCATTTTCGTTTCCAGCAGCTTGTCCGTAAGAACCGGCAGCGGCGCAAGGTGCAAATAGGTGAATAGCACAAGGCCCTCGCGGAAGTACACGTACTCCGATTCGATAGGCTCCTTGACCTTCACCACCATCTCTGACTTGCTCCACACATATCCGGCGTCGCCCACGATCTCCGCGCCGGCATTCTGGTATTCAGAATCGTTGAAGCCGGACTGCGCGCCAGCCTGGGTTTCAACCAGCACGGTATGACCGGCCTCGGCAAGCGCCTTTACGCCCGCCGGGGTAACGCCTACGCGGGCTTCGTTGTCTTTAATCTCTTTTGGAACGCCGACGATCATGATTGCTTCTCCTCAAGCGGGCTGGTTTCCGCTCATGTTTGCCCTCCCTGGGCAGGGCCACTGCCCGGAAAACCGCGAACCACGATCCGTACGGCGGCGAGGGCTTGTATCGGTGCGCGCCGTCCCTGGTTCCCGGCTGAAAAGCAGCTTACAGCGATAATTGCTTCCAATGTATGCAAATATTGTGATAAAACAACTGAATGGGAATGAAACGTGATCAGAATGTCGATCTAGAGCAAAGATCATCCGATGTGCCTCAGGAAGCTGATGCCATCGCAGCTGCCGCGGCCGGCCTGGACGAGTTGGATGCTGCCATCCTGCGCTATCTGGTGCGCCATGGGCGGGCCACGAACTATGAGGTGGGCGATGCGGTGGGCTTGTCGGCATCTGCCGCTTCGCGGCGCATTCTCGCACTGGAGGCGGTGGGCGCCATCCGCGGTTACCGCGCTCTCATCGACGATCGTCTGCTCGGCAAACACATGACGGTTTACATCCGCATCACGCTGGAGCGCCAGTCCGCCTCGGTCCTTGCTGCCTTCGAGGCCGCCGTGCGCCACTGCCACGACATCGTAAGCTGCCACTTGCTGGCCGGCCAATACGACTACATTCTGGTGGCTCGCGTAGCCGGAATCGACGATTACAATCGCCTGCACCAGAATGAGCTCTCGCGTTTACCAGGCGTCATTCGGCTTGAAACCAGCTTTGCGCTGCGCGATGTGCTGGACGGGAAGAGCTGAGCTTGAAAGCGGTACGGGCAACCTGAAGCGATCTTTCCGGGCTAGTCCATCTCTCTCCGCGCATTGCGCCAAAGTCGGAGCTTCCACGCGCCGGCTTATCTGCGCTCCAGGGAACCAAGATACGATCTGTCCAGCGCATCGACCGAAGGACACCCAAGCAGGGTGAGGGTAAGACTGAGGTCGTCTTTCAGGATCTTGATGGCGTGCGCAATTCCCGCCTCTCCCGCGGCAGCAAGCCCATACGCGTAAGCCCGCCCGATCATCACCGCGCGCGCGCCCAGGCAAAGCGCCTTGGCGATATCCGCGCCCCGGCGAACGCCGCCGTCCATCAGGATTTCGACCTGGCTGCCGACGGCCTCCACAACCTCAGGCAGCGCGCGCAGCGACGCAGAGACACAGTCCAACTGCCGTCCGCCGTGGTTTGAAACCACGACTGCGGCAGCGCCTTCATCCACTGCGCGCCGGGCATCGTCGCTGCTGAGAACCCCCTTGGCGACAATCGGCCCCGGCCACATTTCACGTATCCAGCGCAGGTCTTCCCAGCTCGCTCCGGCGTGTGACAGCGCTGGCCCTACAGCCACCAGGTCCATGGGGCCCTTCCCTGGAATCACAACATTCCCCATCTTTGGAATGCCGCCATCGAGCAAAAACGAAGCCAGCCAACGGGGGTGGGCGACTATGTCGGGGAGAAAGCGCGCCTTGGGCAGAAGAGCGGGGGCAAGCAACTCCTTCATGCCGCTCCGCGGGTCGCGCTCGCGATTGCCTGAGGCGGGCGTATCCATGGTCAGCACCAGAGCGGAGTAGCCGGCGCGGCGTGCGCGGTCAATAGCGCCCTCGGCCGCTGCGCGGCCTCCAATCAAATACAACTGGTACCAGAGCGGACCAGTGGCGGCGGCCTTCACAACCTCCATCGTGTGGCCTGAGATGGTCGGCACAGCGTAGATGGTGCCTGCCTGCCCCGCGGCACGAGCCACACCGGGCTCGCCGTCCGGGTGCATCAGGCGGATGTAGCTTACGGGAGCCAGGATGGCGGGGAAGGCGATTTCCTGGCCAAGCACGTTCACGCTGGTCTTGCAGCCATAGGCCGCAACCCCGTTGCGCGCGCGAAAAGTCGCATCGCGAAAGGCGCAGAGATTTTCCGCGAGCGTCACTTCGGCGTCCGCACCGCCGTCCAGATAGTCGAAGACCGATCGGGGTACCCTTCGCCGCGCCAGCAGGCGAAGATCCTCAATATTGACAACGGCAGAAGGACGCAGCTTGCGGTTTGCCATGGGCATGTCTCGATTCAGGACCGCGGCGAGAGATCAGAGCTTTATCCGGTTTCTTCTGTGCGCCGGGGATCATTCCGGAATTGTAGCGCGATTCAGGTTCGCCTTCGCCGGTAACCAAAACGGCGCCTGGCGTGGACCGCTGCAACAACAGAAATGGCGCCGGCCTTCTCTTCAAAAAATCACGGAATAAGGAAACCCCGCCAAAATGCGCTTCCGGCTGGTGGCCGGTTCTCGGGATGCAAATTCACCCAGATCACAGGTGCCCCATGTCTGGATTTTCAGACATGGGATAGGCCGCGTGGCCCATGTATGACAGCGTCTGCTCCTGTCAAGCGGAAAGATCGGA
>JAJXXG010001062.1 GCA_021781255.1 Acidobacteriota bacterium | reverse complement strand
TTCCGCGGCGCGGGTATGGACGCTGTTTACGCTTTTGTTTGTGCTGGTCTATGGGGCTTCGCTGTTTACCCCTTCGCTGCTGGACGATGTGGACGCGAGCCACGCCCAGGCGGCGGCGCACATAGCCGAAACCGGCGACTGGGTGACGATGAAGGTCAACGGGATCCGGTATCTGGAAAAGCCTCCGCTGCCCTATTGGCTGGTGGCGCTGGATTACAAGGTGTTTGGCGAGAATGTATTTGCCACGCACCTGCCGAATGCGCTGGCGGTGCTGGGCTGCGCGTGGCTGGCGTGGCTGTGGACGCGGCGCGCGTGGGGTGCGCGGGCGGGCTTCTATGCAGGGCTGGGCGTGCTGACGGCGATTGGGCCGTTTCTCTATACGCGCTTCTATATTCCCGAGGCGCTGCTGACGTTTCTGCTGCTGGGCGCGCTGTACTGTTTTCTGACGGGATTTGAGAGTCTGCGTCCTGCGCGGTTCTATCTGTGCTGGGCGCTGCTGGCGCTGGCGATGCTGGCCAAGGGACTGATTGCGCCGGTGTTTTTTGTTGGCGCGGCGTTGCCGATGATGCTGGTGAGCGGACAGTGGCGGCGGTGGCGGCGCGTGAAGCCATTCTCGGGCCTGGCGATCTTTCTGCTGATTGCCGCGCCGTGGCATATTCTGGCCGGGCTGCGGAATCCGGATCAGGGGCATCCGGTGGGTAACATTCCCTCGCCGGGAAATGTGCATGGATTCTGGTATTTCTACTTTTTGAACGAGCACGTCTTCCGGTTTCTGGGCACACGCTATCCGCATGACTACAACCGGATGCCGCAGTTGTGGTATTGGCTGGCGCATCTGGTGTGGCTGTTTCCGTGGAGCCTGTTTCTGCCTGCGGCGTTGATGGTGGCGTGGAAGACGCGGCATACGTGGTTGCAGCATCTGCGGCGGGATGCAGGGCAGACGGTGGATTTCTATCTGGACCATGCGGTGCGCGAGGATGCGGCGACCTATGTGCTGGGGCTGAAGTTCCGCAGCCGGTCGGCGTGGCTGCTGGGGTTCTTCTCGATCTTCACACTGGTGTTTTTTGCACTTTCGACGAATCAGGAATACTACACGTGGCCGGCGTGGATTTCGATGATTATGCTGATCAGCGCCATGCTGGCTGGGCTGGAAGAGACGGCCGAGCGTGACGAGGATGTGCTGGGCGGACGACGCTGGCTGATGATTGGCCATGAGCTTTTTGCGGTGCTGGGTGTGGTGACGGCCGTGGCGCTGGCGTGGGGATTGTGGACTTCGCGGTCACTGCCCTATGTATCGGATATTGGAACGCTGCTGGCGCATCGGGCGGTGGGCGATTACACGCTTTCGACCTCGCACTTGTTTGACCTGACGGGACCGTCGTTTGCGGCGCTGCGACTGCCGGCGGCGATGGCGGCGGTGGTGCTGCTGGTGGGGCCTGTGCTGGCGCTGATGTGGCGAGCGCGAAGACAGAATGTGCGCGCGACGGTGGCGGTGGCGATCACGGGGGCGCTGTTTCTGGTGGCGGCGCATCTGGCTTTTGCGCGATTTGAGCCGATGCTCAGCTCGCGGCAACTGGCTGACACGCTGCTGGACCACGCTGCGCCGAGCGATGACCTGATTGTCTTTGGCGACCAGTCGGATGCTTCGTCGGTGATCTTCTACACGCATCGGTTCTTTGGGCGTCCGGCGCTGCTGGTGCATGGAAATACTTCGTCGCTGCTGTGGGGATCGTGCTATCCGGATGCGCCGAAGATCTTCCTGACGGAGAACGAGCTTGTACAGGACTGGGGTCACGGACCGCGGCACTGGCTGTTTGCCCAGGACACCAACCGCAGCCGCGTGGAGCAACTGCTTGCCGGTCGGCTGTATGCGGTGCGGACGATTGCGGATAAAACGCTGTGGACAGATCGTCCGCTGGGGCAGTAAAGAAGTTTTTGGCACTGGAACCAGATTCGGTACTGGTTATCCACGGATTTTTATGGTGGGGTGCTTGTTTCATTGTGCGACAACCCACATACTCTTGACATAATCGCCTCATGCAGATGAGGCGGAGACGACAATTCGGCCGAAAGGTGGACACCCGACCGTGACCCGCTACAGCCGCCAAGACGTTCTCCGAATTCTGCGCATCACGCGCCGACAGTTGCAGGCGTGGGAGCGCTGGGGACTGATTGCTACCGTGGAAAGCTATGGATTTTCCGAGCTGAGCCAGCTCCGGCTGCTGCGTGAGCTGCAAAGCCAGCGAATGCGCCCGGCATCGATTCGTCGATCGGTGGAGGCGATGCAGGCGGTGAGCGGGATCGCCAATCCGCTGCAACAGTCGGCGGTGGTTTCGACGGGAAGACGGCTGGTCTTTCGTACGGACGGTGCGATGGTCGATCCGATACGGCGCCAGTTGCTGTTTGACTTTGAGCCGCGAGGGACAAGCGGGACGGCAGTAACGATGGTCGAGTGCGCACCGGTGAACGAAAGAGAAGCGACGGTGCAACAGCTTTTCTTTGAGGCGATTCAGGCCGAGGAGACTGGCGAACGCAAGCTGGCGATGAGTCTGTATGAGCGGATTCTTGAGGTAACTCCGGGATTTCCCGCGGCGCTGATCAACCTGGGGACGATTCACTATCATGCGGGGCGCTTTGAGGTGGCCGAGAAGTTGTATCGGCGCGCGACGGAGGCGGACCCGCACTATGTGCTGGCGTTCTTTGACCTGGGCAATGTGCTGGATGAGCTGAAGCGCTCAGCGGAGTCAATTCGCGCCTATGAGATGGCGCTGGAGCTGGCTCCGGATTATGCCGACGCGCACTACAATCTGGCGATGGCCTATGAGCGCAAAGGCCTGCGGCGAAGGGCGCTGGAGCACTGGCGACAGTATCTGCAGATGGATCGCAGCGGCCCGTGGAGTGAACATGCACGCACGCAGCTACGCAAGCTGCTAAGCCGCGAGAGGCTGGCGATTACGCATCGGACGAAGAGCTTTTGCGCCCGCGGAGAGCGCGTTGCCTCACGGCTGGAGCTGGTGACGGACGCAACCGCCTGACGGCGAATGTCGGCGGGCAAGTTTGTTGAGCGGACACGGCTCTGCCGGACGCGGTTTACCGGAGCGGAGAAACGGTCACGTTGCGGAAGTAGACCTCGGCCCCCTCGGATTGCAAAAGAATCCTGCCGCTGGAGGGAAACGGGTCTGTTCCTTCGTTGACCAGCTTGCCGTTCACATACTGCCGGACGGTCTTTCCATCCGTGACCAGTTCGAGCAGGTTCCATTCGCCGTGGGGTTTTTCCACTTCGCCGACCGGGTCGCGAAAACCGGTGACGTTTTGCGAAGGGCCTTTGCCGAAGCGATCGATTTTGACGGCGCTGCCTGGCGGTCCGGTCACGCGCTGGCCATCTTTGCCGGTCAGAGCTGCGCCATCGGTGAGCCAGAAGTCGCCGGTGCCACCCTCCATGACCTGAAACTCAACGGATCGAGGCCATATCTTGTCCGGTCCCTGCACATAGTAGAGAATGCCGCTGTCACGCGCTTTGCCGGCGCGATCCATGAACGTTCCCTGACCCCACTTGAACTCGGCTCGGAGATAGAAGCGCGAAAAGCTGCGCTTGGTAATCAGATATCCGTACTCGGTTCCGGAGATGTGGATGTTTCCATCCTCGACACGAAAGACGCCATCGGGATCGTGGTCCAGGCCGTACTGTTTGACGAAGCGCCGAAAGTTGCTGAGTCCGTGGCCATCGAAGAGCTTGACTGCACGACGATGGGGCGGCACTTGGATGGCGCTGGAAACAGAGGGCAAAAAGCTCATTGCCCAAGCGGTGATGGCGACAGCTACCCAGACTGAGCCAGTTTTTCTTTGCATCGACAGACCTCCGAATCGCTCACTGATAGCAGCAATGCGACTATACGCGGCCTGGCATGGGCAAGCCAAGGCTGCCGTCCATCCGGCTGAATATCCGGATCATCTTGGATGTCCGGGTCGGCTTGGATATCCGGATCGGCGACGGAGTTGGCAGTGCAGACTCGACAACATGCGAGGCAAGGAGACAGGCCATGTGAGGCCCAGCCTATCGTCCGATCATCTGCGGAAGGTTGCGGTGGCTGAAGGCAGCGGCGGGGATGGGCTGGAGCGAGATGGCCGGTCCTTCCCAAAGCAGTTGCGGGCTGCCGACGCTGACGGTTTCGAGCGCTTCGAGGCGAATGCGATGCTTGCCGGCGCGGAGGCCGATGGTTCCGGTGGCATAGCGCATGGCGTTGTCAGGACTACCGCAGACCTCAGCGAACTGCGGACCGGTGGCGGCGACAGGCTGGTGATCGATGAGGAGGCGCGCGCCGTCGCGCGAGAGCAAGGCGAAGCGGTATCCGCCGTCGGAAGGAATATCGACGAAGCCTTCGTAGGCGACGGCGAAGCGGGTAAAACCGCCGGAATCGGCGGCAGCGAGCGTGGAGGCAACGCTGGCACGCATGGGCACCTGCTGATCGAAGTTGGGAAAATCGGGCCACTGACCGGGAAAGATCTGATAGCTGAGGCCGGGCGCGGTGGGCAGCGCGGTGGGTCCGGCGGTCATGGCGGGAAGCCAGCGGGCGACGACGGCGACGGCCTGCTCGGCCCAGTCCTGCTGCGGCGCGGCGGTGGGCGAGCTGTGCTTGTCTTCGACATGGAGCAGGACGCGAAAGCTGCCCGCGCCGTTGGCGGCTCCGTCGAGCTGGGTACCGAGCGCATCGGGAAAGCGATGATGGACGCGGCGGCCGGTGGCTGTAGTGCCGTCACCGAAGAGCCAGGTGTAGCGGACGTGGCGATGGGGTTGCCTGGAGGCTTCAAAGTGGGCGCGCTGGCCGGGCACAAGCACGGGTTCGCGGACGGTGAACGAGGCTTGAAGCGTAGACGAGGGAGCGAAGGCGGGTTCCGATGCGCCGTCAGCGACGGTAAGCGGAACGCCAGGGTCGGAGTCGATGCGGTGCTGGCCGTACTTCACGTTTTCCAGATGAATGTCGTGGACATTGCCGGAGAGCAGCGAGCCGACCAGCGGCGGTTGACCAAGCGCCCAGATGTTGTGAAAGGTGAAGTCGTGCAATTGAGGCTGGCGCTGCTGCATCTGGACGAGCGAGTACCAGTCATCGAGGAAGAGATTCTGAAAGGTGAAGTCGCTGTGGTCGCCGGATGCGCCGTTTGCGCCCCAATAGGTGAACAGCGCGAACGGAAGTCCACACGAGCCGATGCCGCTGTGGAGAATGTCCGAGTCGCGGAGGGTGAAGTGATGGGAGCTGTAGCGCTTCTGTGGCCAGCCTGCGCGGACGATATTGGAGATGCTGGTGGAAAGCTCGGAGTTCTCGACAAGAATGTTGTCCACCGGATGGCCGGGCTTGACCATTGCGGCCTGGTCGTAGCCGGGCCAGTTGCCCTGCATGGCGAAAACATCGTCCGAGGCGCGGAAGAAGGAGTTTCGCACGACGGCGTCGCCACCGCCGAGCCAGTCCATGCCGTCCTGGTTGGCGTTGCCTGGGTTGCCGCCGATGACGCGAAGATCGTCGTAGAGGAAGCCGGTGGAGTCTTTCATCTGGATGGACCAGGTGCGGCTGCGGACCAGGCAGGTGACGCCTTCGATCTGGATCTGATGCGCGTCGAGGGCGCCGATGCAGTGCCAGTCGGGCCGCTGCATCCAGCCCTGATCGTTGTTGGGGTCTTGCGGACCGTCGTAGAGGACGACGCCGCGACCGAGAATCTTGACGTTGGAGACGTGCCAGAGATTGATGCTGCCCTGAATGACGGCTCCGGGAGTGAGATACCAGGTTTCGCCGCTTTTGGGATTGAGACTGCCAGGGTGCAGGCCGGGCGCAACGACGTGTACCGCTGGACCGGTGGGCGGTGGAGCGACGGGCGGAGTGGCAAAGACGAAGATCATGCGGGCGTGGTTGAGAAAATCGCCGGGGCGGCTGATGGAGAGCATGGCGGGATGATCGAGCCGGAAGCGGATGGTGTCTGCGGTGCGCGTGGGACGGATGCCGAGCCGCCAGGGCTGGATATCGACGCCTGCATCCCAGAAACCCTTGTCGCGAGCGGTGATGGCGACTTCGACCGGTCCGGTCATGGTGAAGCTGAGATAGTCATAGCTGGCTGCGGCGTGAGCAAGCGGGACAGGTTGTCCGTTGAGGGTGACGGTGAAGTCCGTGGCGCGAAGCAGGTCCGGAATGGGGATGGCGACAGCGGTTCCACGAGCCACCGCAAGAAGGGGAGAGCCGACAAATAGGAGAGCGGCCAGCAAAGCGGTCAGGCCATATACAGAAAAGACCGCGGTGCGTTGCCTGGAAACACGCGCATGAGAGGAGTGGATGAGCAGCACAGCATGAGTGTAGCTGGCAGGGCCAACCCTGTCGCAAGTGCAATCTGGCGGGCGGCAGGGCTGGATGAGGCAGAATGGGACCGAGAGACGGTTGGGCCGGGTCAGAGTCGGCAGATGAGCAGTTCGCGCTCGTAGATCATCTCTGGCGGCAGATGGTCGTGCAGGTCGAGGAAGAGTTCTTCATGATCCATGACCTCACGCTTCCACTGGGCGTGGTCCACCTGTTGAATGGCGTCAAAGCGGGCGCGATCGAAGTCCAGCCCCTCCCAGTGCATGTCTTCGTAACGAGGCGTCCAGCCGATGGGTGACTCCTGGCTGAGGGCGCGACCGCGGACGCGATCGACGATCCACTTGAGGACACGCATGTTGTCGGAGAATCCGGGCCAGAGGAAATGTCCTTCGGCATCCTTGCGGAACCAGTTGACGTGGAAGATGCGCGGGGTGGAGCGGAGGTTGCGCTGCATCTTGATCCAGTGCCGGAAGTAGTCGCCCATGTGATAGCCGCAGAAGGGCAACATGGCCATGGGGTCACGTCTGACCTTGCCAACGGCTCCGGCAGCGGCGGCAGTGGTTTCAGACCCCATGGTGGCGCCGATGTAGACACCGCTGGACCAGTTGAATGCCTGGTACACCAGAGGCAAGGTGGAGGCGCGTCGCCCGCCAAAGAGGATGGCGGAGATGGGCACGCCAGCGGGATTTTCCCACTCGGGATCGATCGATGGGCACTGGCTGGCGGGTGCTGTGAATCGTCCGTTGGGGTGGGCGGCGGTGCGTCCGGTGGATTGGGCGATGGCCGGCGTCCAGGGCTCTCCGCGCCAGTCGATGCACTCGGCGGGAGGGTCGCTGGTCATGCCTTCCCACCAGACGCCGCCGTCGGGCGTGAGCGCGACGTTGGTGAAGATGGTGTTGCGAGAGAGCGTGGCCATGGCGTTGGGATTGGTGCGCGCGCTGGTGCCGGGAGCGACGCCAAAGAATCCCGCCTCGGGATTGATGGCGCGAAGATGGCCGTCGGAGTCGGGCTTGATCCAGGCGATATCATCGCAGACGGTCCAGACCTTCCATCCCTTGAAGCCTTTCTTTGGCGGAATGAGCATGGCGAGGTTGGTTTTGCCGCAGGCGGAGGGAAAAGCAGCGGCGAGATAGGTCTTTTCCCCCGCAGGAGACTCGACGCCGACGATGAGCATGTGCTCGGCCATCCAGCCTTCGTCGCGGGCGATGTTGGAGGCGATGCGCAGAGCGAAACATTTTTTGCCCAGCAGCGCGTTGCCGCCGTAGCCGGAGCCATAGCTCCAGATCTCGCGCGTCTCCGGGAAGTGGACGATGTACTTGGTGTCGTTGCAGGGCCAGGGTACGTCCTGCTGGCCGGGCGCGAGCGGGGCACCGACCGAGTGCATACAGGGCACGACACGCTTGATGTCCTTGTCGATTTCGGCAAAGACCGGCTTGCCGATGCGCGCCATGATGCGCATGTTGACAACGACGTAGGGCGAGTCGGTGAGCTGGACGCCAATC
>JAJXXG010000628.1 GCA_021781255.1 Acidobacteriota bacterium | reverse complement strand
ATAGAACTCGCTGGAGCCAGGATGCCCCGGAACTGGCAACTGATATCCGGGGAAGAATTGGAAAGAATCCCAACCACGGTGCACTACATCCCAGATTGACCAGCAGTTTGAATTGTCCACTGCGGTTATCATCCCGTACTGCTTGAGCATCTCCGGCAGGATCGGCTTGTTCGGAGACATCAAAAGCTGTGACGGGACATTGGACAACTTGCCATTCGTCAAAGGCTGGCTGATGCTCGCTCCACAGCCTTCGTACGGCGGCAGCGTCATGCCATGAACAGTCGGAAATAGCCCGGTAAGAGTCACGCCAAACGATGGAGTCGTCCACGGGGCGCTCACATACATCCTCGTAAAGACCGTTCCGCTGGCAGCCAACTTTTCAATATTCGGCGTGTCCTCATAGGGCGCGCCATACAGGTGCATGTAGTTTGCACTCATCTGGTCGGCGGTCAGCAGGATCACGTTATACGGCGCAGTCCTTGCCGGCGCCTTTTGCTGCGCATAGGCCTGCAGACTATTTACCGCCACCAGCAGAGCGAAGACCAGCACAACAACTTTTAATTTCATTCCCAGTTTTCCCATTTTCATCCAAGTATCCTCAGTTGTCCTGGCTATCAATCATTTCAAGGTACAATCTGCACCATGGTTACCCGCCCGCATCAATGCCTATCTCGTCTCGGCCAAACAGACCGGGGAAATACGCAATTTTGCAGCCCGTGCTCTTTCTGGAATTGCCGCATGGCCGTTACATGTCGTGCGCCATCGCGTTAACGGGTGAATCCTGCATGCATCCAAAGAGGGCTTGCAAGTCAATAACTGTCATTGACTGTTTCAGCCGATGAAAATCGCACAACCTCACTTGAAATCAAGCATTTCTATGCATGGCCGAAAAGAATTGCACGCCCCGTTACGCGGTGTTATGCTCCAGCCGATGAGAGATCAGGAACAAAAGCTGGACCCGCAACCGTCGGTCCAACAGATCGTTGATCACCTGGATCTCGTCATTGCTTCACCTTCTTTCTCCTCGAGCAAGCGATGCCAGGATTTTCTTCGCTATGTCGTTTCTGAGACGGTTGAAGGCCGTCGGGAGGAGATCAATGAGCGCACCATTGCCCATATGGTGTTTGGAAAGAGCCAGCGGTTTGAGCCGAGTGAGGATTCGCTGGTCCGGGTAAAGGCCCATGAGGTGCGAAGGCGCTTGGCGCAGTTCTATCGGGAGAATCCTGGCTCGCCGTTGAAAATCGACATTCCGCATGGAGGCTACGCTCCGAATTTCATCTCTGCACCGTTGGTTGTAGACGAGAAATCACCTACCGTAAGCACGATTCCAACTCCAGCGACGCCACACAAATTCAATCGCCGCAAAGTGCTTTGGTACGTTGGCGGAGCCGCTGTGGTTGCGGCATCTGTCCCCGTAGTCATCTATACATCTCGGAAGCAACCGCGTTCCGAGCTTGATCAGCTGTGGGAACCGGTCCTTGATGCGAAGACTCCACTGTTAATCTCCGTTCCCGTACTCCAATCGAAAACGATCCACGGAACGCTCTCTGATCGAGTAGGCATCGGCGTGACCGCTGCAATCAGCCAGGCAGCAGACTTTCTGAACGCTCGCAGGATCCCGTATCACCTTCGCTTCGGTTCAGGACTTACCTTTGCAGAACTGAGAGAACAGCCTAGCCTGTTGCTTGGAGGCTTTACATCCTCATGGGGTCTCTGGGCCACAAAGGGACTTCGATTCAGCTTGGTTGCCGGAGAGCAATGGGCACAGTCCTATGTGGAGGATGCCAAGACCAAGCAGCGCTGGCAGGCCGTAAACCTGACGCCGGACGGGCGCGCCTCAGTAGACTATGCGATTGTCGCTCGCTTGTTTGACGCGGACAGTAATCAGATTTTGTTTGTCGCGGCCGGCATTACAACTTACGGAACAGAGGGAGCTGCGTCGGTGCTTTTTGACCCAAAAGCATTCTCTCATTTGCTGCAGGGTGCTCCCCACGATTGGCCCTCGCGCAATTTTGAGGCCGTTGTGAAAGTGCCAATTATCGAGACCACTCCATCCGAAGCCGAAATTGTTGCCAAGCAGTTTTGGTAACAATTTCAGCAGAACCACAGAGTGCCGAACGCTTGCCATTGGGCTCTGTCTCTCGGTTGCAATGCAATCAGGTGCGTTTGCGCGCCGTCAGATGCTCCTTTGTCTTTCGGAAACTTCCATCCGGATCAAACGCAAGCACAGTGTATGTGCCGGGCTTGCGAACCCTGGGCGTGAAGGATGATCCGTGAATGCGAAGCGTGTATACCACCTCGCCGTTTGACTCATCCTGCACCTGCACCACAGGACTGTGAAATTCCGGCGTTTCAATCGTCTCAAGTTCCCACTCAGCGCCCCACAGTCCGTTGTCCATCTGGTCGATGACAATCGGCCATCCTTCATAGGGCTTCGCGCCGGCTTCCGCCGGATTCACCCATCGTGGCCATTGAGCGGCGGTGATTTTACGAGTCGCCTTGTCGCAGGTCAGGATCGAGTATCCCGTCACACGAAGACGAAGTCCTTCCAAGCCTGGCCCGGAATACTTTGCCGGACATACTGCTGCCAAAAGGGTAAGCTTGTTGCCGAACTTGTCGTGATAATCGCCAGTGTTGCGCCTGCCGAAGAGTGGATTCTTCCCCTTGAATGGCGGCCACCAGCGGCGAGGCCAAATGCTGGAGATTGCCGGCGTGCAAATGCCGTACACTCCATCACGAAAATCCTCCACGCCATAGTGCGACATAGTTCCCAGGTGCTGATCGCCCGACAGATGTGCAGCAAAAGCTTTGCGAAACTTGAGAATTGCCGCATTGCGCCCATGCTGCGGCCACGCATTGGAATCGTAGTCAGCAACCAGATGATCACCTTCCACATAAGTGCCCACCGGCGGCACAGTCTCATCGGGATCATGGCTATCGTCGAAAATTCCCTGAGGTTCAGTGTGGATGCAACCGAATACAGTTTGAGAGACTGCCAGCTTCATCCATGTACTGCCACCCCAGTCAGAAGCCCACCATTCCAGAAAGTCAAGCTGCCTTTGTCCGAGCAACTCAGCATCCGGATCATCGCCTTGCGCTTCTGTATTCCACTTGCGGTTGTGCGCGAATCCATTCACGATTTCAGCCTCAGGCAGAAGAGGTCTGGGCGCCGATTTCCACTTGCGATCCTCAAGAATGGCAAAGCTCACGCCGCCCCAACGCAAATCGCAGTAGTAAACGCCGATGCCCTGTTCCACAGGCGTAGGATCAAACGGATCGGGCAGGTGAGCTGTCTGCATACGCTGCACCATGTTCACCCAGCGAGGCGCCATCTTGTAACCGCCGGAGTCCTGGATGGCGTACTCCCTGTCGCCATAGCGCACAGTACCTTCCGCGGCCGCTCCTGTACCAAGGGCAGGATTTGTTGGACGTCCTCCGCAACCCCAAATGTTCCCGTGGAACATGTCATGGTCGTCCGTCATGCACACGGAAGGAATATCGCGCATCAAATCACGCGTTGCCCAGCCAAAGATGAACCACTTCCGCTGGAAATCGTGCATCGCGGGCACCACCAAATCTGGCACACGACTTTCAATCGCGCCGTAGCCTCCCACCGGCTCATACACCTGGTCTCCGGTCCACAACAGTATGTCCGGCCTGTGCTGAGCGAGGTGCGTGGTGAAATCCGTATGCGGAAAGCCAAAGTCCCAGATGCAGGTCAGCAACCCTACTGTCAGCTTCTCCTTTTCAACAGGATCGTGCCGAATTGTGCCCTCGTATGTATGGCGTCTCATCTCTCCACGATCATCTGGAAGTTCAAACACCACTCGATACGACTGGTCCTGAGTCGGCTTCCAACCGGTCACGCGAAATGTTACGTTGCATGCATCCGGATCAATCCTTTCGGCGGCGATGGTCGTCCAGTCGGATCCGTCGCGCACTTGCAGCGACGCCGTATGAGATCCCTCGCCAAGCGGCGGGAATTGCGCTGAAAGTTTGAGAATGTCGCGGCTCACTGTGTAAAGCGTGAACAGGATAGGGCCGTAGGCGCGGTCTTCGTGCGTGTCAACCTTGCTCCCGGCAACTGTCCAGTCGCTAAACCAGAATTTCATTGATCCACCCGCCTGCTGATCAGGCGGATAGAAATTGAAATCCTTAATTGCCGGAAACGGTACCGGCGTTGGCTTGACCGTACTGGAACTGCAAACGAGCGCCAGCCCGCCTGCGATCCATGTGTCCGGAACTTCCCTGCTGGTCTCTACTGCATTTTGTCCGTCAGCATCCGTGACACGCAACACCACCTTGTAGCCGGTGCTCAAAGGCGCTGCCTGCAAATGCAAATGCAGCTCGCGGTTCAAATCAGCAAGTGGAGCGGATTTTTCCAGCGTTCCGATGAACAAGCGCCCGTCTGCGTTGATGCCGACATTCATGCCACGACCGTAAATGGCCGTGGCGCGATAGTCGTTCATTGGATTCTTGATTCCAACACGAAATCCAACACAGCCCTGCTTGAGCGCACCTTCGTCAAGTTTGCCCAGCCGTACGCTCATCACCAGATCTCCGCGCCTGTGAGCGACCTCTCGCGTCAGAAGGAACACATTGCGATCACCACCCGGAGAAAAACATTCCAGACGTCCATTCTGCACGCGCCAGTCCTGCAGAGGATTGCTCCAGTATTCCGGGCCCGGCCATGGCCGAGAGAGGGTCTTCGGCCATTGGCTTTGAAAGGATGAATTTCCCCCTGCTTCTTCGGCATCAGAAAGCCGATGGCCCGACAAGGCTACGGTTCCGAAGGCCGTATATCCAGCCTTTTTCAGAAATGATCGGCGGCTCAAACGCTTCTTCATGCTCTGCTTTCCATCTCTCATTAGTTGCCTGGGGCTGGTTGCACCACAATGATGCAGCCAGCCCCAGTACTTGTTGTAGTTCTATAGCTAGAAGCGAATCTTGGCTACCAGTTGCATTGCTCTTCCTCCCACCGTCACGCTCGTGATCTGAGCATTATGGCCAGGACCAATGCTCCTGTCGGGCAGGCCGAAGCTTGCATGGTTAATCACGTTTGTGGCGTTCGCGCTGAACTGCATGGAGATTCCGCGTTCAATCTCGAAGGTCTTACTCAGCGCCATGTTGAAGCTGAGAAGGCCTGGGCCATACAGAGAGTTCCGGCCGGAATCGCCAAAGGTTCCGGGCGTCGGAGCCGCGAACGCATTCACATTGAACCACGCAGAAGGTGAGGGATTCGCGAGGTGCGGATTGCCTACGACGTTCGGATATTGCTCGCCTGCCTGACTGTAGCTGGTGTTGTTGGACATGACTACGGTGAATGGATTGCCGGATTGGGCAACAAGCGTCATTGAACTGAGCCATCCACCCACGACCTCATCCAGCAATCTGTTGCTGTTCAGGAATCGGCGACCATAGCCGAAGGGCAATTGATAGACGCTTTGCCCCTTGAACATATTTCTGATGTCGAAGTTCGACGGTCCGTAATTCGCTGAAGGGTTATAGGCATTCTGGAAAGTCTGTATCCCGAAATACGATCCCTGCCCCGAACTGTCTGATTCGTTCAGGAATTTGGACCATGTGTAGTTGAAGTTGAAAGATAAGCCAGAGCTCATGCGCTTCTGAATGGATGCCTGCATTGAGTGGTAATTTGAAATGCCGATGGTCTTATAACCGCCAATCCCCTGATATTGCGGATAGGGCCTCGCATTGGTGGCACCGCTGGCGTCGTTCGGGGCCAGCATTGATTCCGGAACCTGGTTTAGATCCGTGTTAAACGGCTGATCTGCTCCATGGCTCCCCACGTAGGCAAGCTCCGCAACCAGGTTCGCACCAAGCTGGCGCTGGACCGAAAGATTCCACTGGTAGAGCTTGGCGGCCGGAGCATGGTATTCGGTGTATCCGACACCCTGATGGTTGTAGGAGTCAGGCGCTGTTGGCGAATTGAGATACAGGGAATTCACGCTTTCACCAGCAGCCCCCTGGTAGTTCGTGTTGCCATCAGAGCCGAGGATCACCACTGGCAGCACACCGTTTGTGCTGTCAGCCTCTCCGCCACTGGAGCCAAAGGCGCCACCATTGCCACCTCCATAGGTATCTGCAGACCACGGATAGGTGTAAACTCCAAAGCCTCCACGAACTGTCATTGAGTGAACCGGCTGATAGGAAAAGCCGATGCGGGGCATGAGCACATCCCAAAGCGGATGCTGAAGAGAAGTCCGCCCATTCACATGCGTCACCGCATACCACATAGCTCCCGGTGTGTTGGTTGCGGGATTGATGATAGTCGGGTCGAAGGCTCTCTGGTTGCCATGAACTTCATGCCAGCCGGTCTGACCCATCCAGCGGATTCCAAGATTCAGTGTCAGATTCGGACGAACCTGATAATCGTCATTCACGAACAGTTGGGGAGCCTTCAACCTGGCTCCGTATTCAGGAGACACCTTCGCATTCCAGTTCTTTGCTTCGCCTAACAAGAAATCCGCATAGGAGAGTCCGCTTGTGCTTGCGGCCCCTTGCGTTGCGGCCGTGTAGACTCCGCTGAAATTCATTGTGCCTGCGTTGATGTTTCCCCATGCGGTCGAATCGAGACGTTCAATCAGGAGTTCTCCGCCAAAGTGCAGCACATGCCGACCACGGATGAGCGTGACGATATCCGAAGGGTCAAAGATGAACTCCTTGTAGACCGCATTGACGCCCGGCCCGAGGGTGTACTCTCCGCCGACATTGATCGTTGGGAACGCATTTGCCTTGGCGAAGGTCCATCCCAGCTTCGATGGAAAATCCTGGCCTAGCGTGTAGGGCACAAAGAAATCCAATTCATCTGTGAACCCCAAGCGCGCCTCATTCATTGTCGTTGGGCTGATTGCCCACACATCCGAAACTTGCGCATTGCTGTTTTCAATGGTTGACGAATAGCAGTTTATCGGGCAAATCCCCTGGGCCAATGTCTGTGCCGGACGATCGCCCCAGAATTCCGATGCGGTAAATCGGTTCTTGCCTGTGATGTCGTAATCGAGCCGGCCAAAGAAGCGCTGCTCAGGCGTGGAACTTGGAGCGTTATAGAAGTAGTTATTTTTCGGTATGCCGGTTACAACCGTTCCGGCCACGTTTGGTTCGGGATAATACGCCTGAATCGCCTTCGCGACAGAATCGATCATGGTCGATGGAATCTTGTTGCCATTCCCATACTCACTTGCAAACGACTGCCTTTGTACCTTGCCAGTTGTCGGATCAACGGTTTGCGTGGTCGGGTCATAGATTGTCGGCATCCCGGTAAAATCGCCGGAGCGCATCGCATCATTCGGCACGGTAATGAATCCATTTGCCGCTCCACCGTGATCAATGATTCTGTCGTAATCAAAGAAGAAGAACATGCGATGAGGAATGATCGGCCCACCGACGTTTCCGCCGAAGTCGTGGTAGCGGAGCAGGGGAACTTTAGCCACCACACCGAACGAATAGGGCGCAGCGTTCATGGCGTCATTCTGAAAGTATTCATATGCTTCACCGTGGAAGCGACTGCCGCCGCCCTTGCTGATGCGGTTATAAATCATGCCTCCAACGCCATATTGTGCAGAGAAAAGTGAATCGCTGACCTTTACCTCAGAGAGCGCATCAAAAATCATTGGAACGGCAACGTTGTTGCTCTGCGGGGAAGAGGTCGTCGCACCATCCAGCAGCGTGGTTGAGAAGGGCTCACTTCCATTGGCAGATACACCAGAAACGCCCGGATTCAAGGTGCTGTTCTTGCCCGCGGGAGTGCCAGCTGTGCCGGGCAAGAGGGTCAGGAATGCCTGCCAGCTTGCCCCGAAGCCAACTTGTGGCAGCTCCTGCATAT
>JAJXXG010000819.1 GCA_021781255.1 Acidobacteriota bacterium | reverse complement strand
TCATTCTGGTTGCGCGTGAACGTTGTCCCATCCGAGGCCGCCAACCGGAAAACGCCAGTAAGGATTCAGAGCGGCTCCACCTTCAACTTTGCCCAACCTGCTGACCGGGCGATCCTCATAGGAGTCCAAGGCCGCCGTCGATGGCCAAGGTCTGGCCAGTGATGAAGTGCGGGCCGGATGCAAAGAATAATACGGCCTGTGCGATATCGGTCGCTGTGCCGTTGCGGCCCATGGGCGTTTTAGCGGCAAACCGCGCGGCCTCAAGCTGTTTTCTGCGCTGTGTTTCGAGGTGCAGAGTCTGCTCTTGCGGCCATGGCGCGGTTTCTTGCCGCAAAGTATCGGGTGGCATCATCCCGGCCTCGTCGATCTCGATCCAGCCCGGGGCAACGCAATTGACGCTGACCTCGGGCGCAAAGGCCTTGGCCATGGTTTGCGTGAGCATGTGCAGCGCGGCCTTTGAGGAGCAGTAATGTGCGTGGCCGGCCCAGGGATGCAGTCCGCCCAGAGAACCGATATTGATGATGCGTCCGTGCGCGGCGCGCAGGTAGGGTAGGGCCTCGCGCGAAACAAGAAACGGGCCGCGGGCATTGGTCTCAAAGGTTGCATCCCACTGTTCGAGCGTCAGGCTTTCCAGAGCCGCGGAAGTGAAGACGGCGGCATTATTGACGAGCAGATCGATACGGCCGAATTGAACGCCGACCGCGGTGACGGCGGAGCGGACGGAGGGCTCGGAGCGAACCTCGCACTCGACGACGAGTGCGCGGCGGCCTGAGTCGGCGATCTCCGCCGCGGTCGCGTCCGCCTGAGCGCGTGAACTCCGGTATGAAATGGCCACATCGGCGCCGGCTTCAGCGAGTGCGATGGCGACAGCACGACCGATGCGCCGTGCGCCTCCGGTCACTAGAGCGGTTTTTCCGGCAAGCGGTGGGTTGGGCTTCACAGCTTCAGTGTAGCCGGGGGCGCGGCGGAGAAGCGAGAATGCCCGTGCGGCAGCGAATGATGCGGAGTCTTCCCCGCAGTTAGGTGATGATTGGGCCGCACAACATCGTGTTCGTGAAAATCGCGATGGATAGGCGCAGGAAGCCCGCGTGCGCCACTTTTCCGTGTCCAGGGGAATCGTTCGAGTGATCAGTTCAAAAGGGACGGTGCCGAGGGATTGGAGGTCGGTGCTGGCGCCGAAATTCTCTTCCGTGGCCCGCCTGGGGTTGACCTTGTCAGCCATGCCGGTAGATTCGTGGGCCCGGCCTTCGCATGCGCTTGTCTTGGCCGCATGGCCTGGATCCGCGGCACGGAGCGTGGAGAATGCTCGCCGTGCCGCACGGAGACCAGGTTTTGAAGCGCCGGTGTCGTCGGCTCAGACTGCAACCGCCTCCTTGCGCTCGTCGTTGATCTTGCTCGAGCGCCTCGCGCTGTTGGAGCCTTCCGTCGGCGAAAAAGAGTGCCCCGTCAGCAGCCCGAGAATGAACCATCCGAGTAGAGCTGCGCCGGCGGCAAAGAGCACGTCGCCGGGAACACGCATCCAACGCAGAGACTGCATCAGCGGCGACTGCAGAAATTCGGCCGACCTGGCGTACCAGGTACCCCGCTCGACCGAGGCCCATGCCTGCATAATGCCGATCGGGAACATGCTCAGAACAACCATGAAGACAAGCCCAAGGTTAATCAGCCAGAATGAGACTCGCAGGACGCCTTCCTTCCAGACGCGTCCCGGTTGCAGCACGCGCAGGCAGAAGAGTGTGAGCCCAAGCCCCAGCATTCCGTAGACGCCGAAGAGCGCGGTGTGACCGTGGACAGGAGTCAGGTTGAGTCCTTGCATGTAGTAGAGCGCAATGGGCGGGTTAATAAGAAATCCGAAAAGTCCGGCGCCCACCAGGTTCCAGAAGGCAACGGCGACAAAGAAATAAATCGGCCATTTGTAGTTGGCGATCCAGGGAGCATGTTCCACCGGCCGCGCAAGGCGCAGATTCTCCCAGGCTTCATAGCCGATGAGCGTGAGCGGAACCACCTCAAGCGCGCTGAAGATAGCGCCCAGCGCGATCACCGCGGGACCGGAGCCGGCAAAGTAAAGATGATGGAAGGTTCCGATGATTCCGCCCGACAGGAAGATGGTCGTGGAAAAGAGTACGGCGCGCGTGGCTCCACGAATCTCCAGTAGTTTCAGCCGCGTAAAGAGGAATGCAATCACCACTGTGGCAAAGACCTCGAAAAAGCCTTCAACCCAGAGGTGCACTACCCACCAGCGCCAGTATTCCGCAGTGACCAGGTTGCTGCGCTGGCCGTACATCAGCCCTGCAGCGTAAAACAGCGGTATGGCGATCGACGAGATTAAGAAGAGCGAGAGCAGCGGCCGGTCCTCGCTTCTGCGCACCAGCGCCGGCTTCAGAGCGCGGACCATCAGCACCAGCCAAAGAAGCAGGCCGATGAACAGCAACAGTTGCCAGAAGCGGCCAAGATCGACATATTCGAAGCCCTGCGAGCCGAACCAGAACCAGAGGTTGCCAAGCTTCTGCTGAATGCCCATCCACTCGCCGGCCAGCGATCCGCCAACGACAAGAACCAGTGCGGCAAACAGCACATTGACGCCGAGGTGCTGGAACTTCGGCTCGTGGCCGCTGACGGCGGGGCCGACGTAAAGTCCAGTGGCCAGCCACGACGTAGCGATCCAGAATATCGCCAGTTGCAGATGCCAGGTGCGCGTGATGGCGTAAGGCAGGTACTTGTCCAGCGGAAATCCATAGAAACCTTGCCCCTCGACTCCGTAGTGCGCGGTCAGCGCGCCCATCAGGATTTGTATCCCCCACAGTGCCACGACAACCAGAAAGTATTTGATGGTGGCGCGTTGTGAGGGTGTCGGTTGCAGGCCAAGAAACGGGTCACGCTTCGGGAAGGGGCCGGTCACCTCAAACTTCTCTTGCGATTGATACCACCACACCAGCCCGCCGATACCCGCAAGCAAGCCGAAGAAGCTTATCAGGCTCCACATGACGGCTCCCGGCGTAGGGTTGTTATGAATCAGCGTCTCATGAGGCCAGTTGTTGGTATATGTGACGTCCGTGCCCGGGCGATCGGTTCCGGTAGCCCAGGCGCTCCACCAGAAGAACGCGGCAAGCTGCGCCTGCTTGGTGGAATTTGTGAGCGCGCCGGCGGGAATAGCGTAGGCCTTCCTTCCGTTGGCAAAGACGTCTGTGTAGTACGCCGCCAATGCATGGAAGGCGGCTGCGCGATCGGCGTCCAGCACCACGCGATGGGTGGATGGATCGTAGGTATTCGTGCGCATCACGCGAACCAGCCGTGCCTTCAGTACGGCCTGCCGGTCGGCATCGAGAGCAGTGAAGTACGGCACGCCGGACTGCCGTGCCCAGCGGTCGAGCAGAAATTCCGATTCGCGATGGAGCCAGTCGGCGCTCCAGTCGGGCGCCACATAGGCGCCGTGTCCCCACACTGTGCCAATCTCCTGTCCGCCGATGGATTGCCACACGCCCTGTCCGTCGGTAATGGTGCTGCCGGTGAAGAGTAGTTGTCCGTCCGTGGTATACACATCCGGTATGGGTGGAGCTTCGCTGATCATCTTGCGCCCAACTCCGCCCAGCACGGCAAACGAGCCGATGATCACCGCGGCCAGCGCCAGCCAATAACGTTTATAACTCATGGATTGCCTCGCAGTTCCGCATGAAAGAATTCGAAATTGATTGCTGCTGTTGCCAAGTTAGTACACCGGCCGGAGTGTTGCAGGGACTTAAGTCACAGCCTCGCCAGGATCGGTGCGCGATGCGGAATGCCGTTGCCGCTGGCGGCCTGCCCTGCTAAATCTGCGGCGTCCCTCTTGGCGGCACGCATTGTGTTGCCTGCGGAACGGATCTCCGGTCAATTCCCCTCGGCGTTCAGTCCATTTCATTCCGTTCTGTATTTGTGGCAGTTGTGATTGCATGTGCGCGCATCATTGCTGCATTTCTTGCGAACCGTGTTCGGGCTAAGGTTGAGACGGAGCAGCCTGGCGCGGATTTCGTGCGGGCTTCGGGCAAGTGCGCAGAGTGTCACGCTCGGCTTTTCAGTATGCCGTGGTGCACGAGTATGAGATGTCGGTGCATGCGAACAAGGGCGTCAACTGTCTCGATTGTCATCAGTCGGCGCCCGGACAGAAGAAGGGGTACCATCACGGGTTTGTAATCAGCGATCACCTCACGGCAGGCAATTGCCTGTCGTGTCATGAGAGTGAATACGAGGAACCCTTGCGCAGCCGGCACGCGGCTCTGAGCTGGGCCGGGGTTTACGGCGAGAAAGGTCTCTCGTCGCAAGAGGTCGCATTCAGCGAGCAGTTGCAGCCCGGCGGCGATCTTGGCTCGGAGCCGCCGATTTTTGAGCCCATCCCGCAGCAGGCCCTGGTGACGAGAGCTCGCCGTGCTGAATCGTTCGCATCGACGTTGGATCGGTAGCAATGCGCAGGCTTTGCCCCGCATCGCGTTCAGCCGCAATTCTTGAGGGGGATGGCTTCTATGTAACCGTCGCTCCCTTGAGCGCGTGATCGATCTGCGCAAGAGCCTCTGCAGGAAGCACCGCGCCGACGGCTTTGACATTGTCGGCGACCTGTTCAGGCCGGGATGCGCCGATGATTGCCGATGCCACTTCATCACGGCGCAGTACCCAGGCCAGTGCCATTTGCGCCATGGTCAGGCCAAGCTCCATGGCAATGGGCTTGAGCTGAGCCACGGCTTCAAGAAGATAGTCCGACCGGTAATGACGCCCGGCCGTTTCCATGAATTGATTCATGGTCTCACTGGCGGCCCGGGTGCCCGGCGGAGGCGGCTGGCCGGGAAGATATTTTCCCGTGAGCACGCCGTGCGCCAGCGGCGAAAAGGCCAGGTTGCCGATACCGTGGCGCACGCAGGCGGCAAAGACACTTTCTTCTGGCTTGCGCCACAGCATGGAATACTGCGGCTGGCTTGAAGAAAAAGAAAGCAGCGCGCTGCTGGCGGCGATGCCGGCCGCGGCGTCAATCTGTCCCGCGGTCCACTCGCTGAAGCCGATGGCGCGCACCTTCCCGGCACGCACCGCGCGATCCAGGGCCATCATGGTCTCTTCAAGCGGTGTATCGTTGTCGAAGCGGTGGCATTGATAGAGATCCACGTAGTCGGCGCCAAGACGCTCCAGCGAGCGGTTCAGTTGCTTCTCAATCTGAGCGGCGGAAAGCCCCCGATCCGGCTCGTCGCCAACAGGAAAGTAGAGCTTGGTTGCGATCAGGTAGCGGTCGCGGGCGTATGGGCGAAGGGCTTCGCCCAGCACCCGCTCGGCTTCTCCGGCCCCGTACTGATTCGCCGTGTCGAACAGGGTGATGCCGTGATCCAGTGCCGCTTGAATTGAGCGCATGGCCTGATCGCGCGCAATTCCGCCGGCTACCGTGAGCCAGGTGCCAAAGCTCAACTCCGAAACTTCAAGTGGGCCATTGCCCAATCTTCTATATCGCACAGTCCCTCATGCGTTGCGGTTTGCCTGCTCGTGACCCATTCCTGTCAGATTGCCTGCACAGATCCCTTGCCTGCGACTTCTTCGATGCGCTCCATCCAGCCCCGGTCGGCGGCTACACTCATGGCTTCAGGTTCCAGCACTACTGCGTATTCGCCTTTTTTTTCGAGGTGAAGCATCACTTTGCCGGGTCCTGGCGCGGCGTCGGCAGCACTCTTGATGCCGGTGAGCATCTCCTCTGTGGCGCGGTCGAGATTGATGCGGATGCGCACGGCGGAAGGCAACTTAATCTGCACGTCTTCAAGGGCCTGCACCTGGCTGACCGAGATCTTGGGCGCGGAGTCTTCTTCGCCCATCAGCATGCCGCGCAGTAATACCGGCACTTCCATCTTGAGTTGCTCCGCAAGCCGTTCATAGTCCCGGGCGAAGCAGATCAGATCGATCTTGCCGGTGGCATCTTCCAGGGCGGCCTGCGCGTACAGACGCTGATCGCGGCGGCTTTTTTGCACCCGTAGACCGTGGAGCATGCCTGCGACCTGGATCTCGTCGGCCGCGTCTGACTGGCTGCCCCAGCGCCGTTCTGGCGGCTTTCGTTCGAGCGCCTCGGCCACTGTGATTACGCCCGGAAGGTTGCGCAGCTTCTCTGCATATTTGTCCAGGGGGTGGCCGGAAACAAAGAATCCCAGCACCTCTTTTTCATTGGCCAGCCGCACGCTCTCTTCCCATTCCGGGGCAGGAGGAAGCGCATCGGCATTCCGGCCCGGCGTCGGCGCCTCGTCGAACAGGCCGAACAGCCCGCTTTGTCCCTGCGCAGCGTCGCGCTGCGCCTTCTGGGCGCGCTCCATGGCTTTATCGATGGCAGCGGTGATCTGGCCGCGGGCGCCGAGCGAGTCCAGCGCGCCGGCCTTGATGAGCGACTCGATCACACGCTTGTTCATCACCCGCAGGTCAACCTTTTCGCAGAACTCCCAGAAGTGCTTGAAGCGGCCCCCGGCTTCAGCGCGGGCATGAAGAATGGACTCGATTGCATTGCCGCCGACATTCTTTACCGCGGCCAGTCCGAAGCGGATGGCTTCGCCTTCGGTCGTGGCCTGGGGAGTGAACTGCGCCCCAGAGACCTGCACGTCCGGCGGCTCCACGCGGATGCCCATTTCGCGGCACTCGCCAATGTACTTGACCACGCTCTCGGGCTTCGAGGTCTCCGACGTCAGCAGGGCAGCCATGAATTCGACCGGGTAGTGCGTCTTCAGATACGCCGTCTGGTAAGCCACCCACGCGTAGGCCGCCGAGTGCGACTTATTGAAGCCGTAACCGGCAAATTTGTCCATCTGGTCGAAGATCTCCCCGGCGGTATCCTTCGGGAATCCATTGGCCACCGCGCCGCTGATAAAACGGTCGCGCTGCCTGGCCATCTCCTCGGCGTTCTTCTTGCCCATGGCGCGGCGCAGCAGATCCGCCTCGCCGAGTGAGTAGCTGGCCAGAACGTTGGCGATCTGCATCACCTGTTCCTGATAGACGATCACCCCCAGAGTCTCTTTCAGGATCTGCTCGAGCGGGGGAAGCATGTACTCGACTTTGCGCCGGCCCCACTTGCGCTCGATGAAATCGTCGATCATTCCGCCCTGGATCGGCCCGGGCCTGTACAGCGCGTTCAACGCCGTCAGGTCTTCGATCGAATCGGGTTTGTATCGGCGCAGTACGTCGCGCATGCCTCCCGATTCAAACTGAAATACGCCTGACGTGAGTGCGGAGTGAAAAACCTTCTCGAAGGTCTCGCGGTCGGTGGAGAGAATGGATTCGATATCGAGTTTTTCTCGGCGATGTTCCTCAATGAGCTTCACGCAGTCGGTAATAATCGTTAGCGTCGTCAGGCCCAAAAAGTCCATTTTGAGCAAGCCCATTTTTTCAACCGCCTTCATATCGTAAGCGGTCACAATTTCGTCGTTCTTGGTCTTGACGACCGGCACCAGCTCGGTAAGAGGCCGCGGTGAAATGACCACTCCAGCCGCGTGCACGCCCGATCCGCGAACCAGCCCCTCGAGTTTTTTTGCGGTGTCGATCAGCTCGCGAATCTGCTGGTCGCTGTCGTACACCTTGCGCAGGTCGGGGGATTCTTCCAGCGCCTTGTCGAGGGTCATGCCGATAGTGGCGGGCACCAGCTTGGCGATGCGATCCACATCCCCATAAGGCATGTCGAGGGCACGACCGCAATCTTTGATGGACGCCTTCGCGGCCATGGTATTGAAGGTGATGATCTGGGCTACCTGGTCGCGGCCGTACTTGCGTGTTACATAGTCGATCACCTCGCCGCGCCGATTCATGCAGAAATCCACGTCGATATCGGGCATCGAGACGCGCTCGGGATTCAGGAATCGCTAGAAGAGCAGATGG
>JAJXXG010001142.1 GCA_021781255.1 Acidobacteriota bacterium | reverse complement strand
CAACAAGTACGGCCTGCGGCCGGAAGACCTGATCTTTGATCCGCTCACGCTTCCTATCTCTACCGGGCAGGAAGACTACCGCACTGCGGCGATTGAAACGCTCGAAGCAGTTCGCAGAATCAAGCAGGAGCTACCGCGCTGCAAGACAGTTTTGGGAGTATCCAACATTTCTTTCGGTCTCAATGCCTATGCGCGGCGTGTGCTCAACAGTGTCTTCCTCAAGGAAGCTGTCGATCGCGGCCTTGACTCTGCGATTGTGAACTACTCGAAAATCTACCCACTCTACAAGATTCCTGATGCAGAAGTCGATCTCGCACGCAAGCTCATCTTTCAGGACCGCTCGGCTGGAGATCCTCTGCAGATTTATATGGCGCACTTTACATCGATTGGTAAAGGCTCCGTGCAGGAAGAAGAGATTGAGGTTGAAAGCCTCACAATTGAGGAAAAGCTCAAACAACTCATCATTCGCGGTGAGCGTTTCATCGGTCGCGATGAACAGAAGCAGTCATTGGAAGAAGCGCTGGAGTCAGCGCTCACTAGCTATACGCCGCTCGACCTTATCAACACGGTTCTTCTTGATGGCATGAAAACTGTAGGTGAGCTCTTCGGTGCGCGCAAGATGCAGCTTCCCTCCGTGCTCGACTCTGCAGCCGTGATGAAGGCTGCTGTCGCCTATCTGGAACCGAAGATGGAGAAGCAGGAAGGCGGCGGGAAGGGAATCATGGTGCTTGCCACCGTCAAAGGCGATGTACACGACATTGGCAAAAACCTAGTGGACATCATCCTTTCAAACAACGGCTACAAGGTGGTGAACCTCGGCATCAAGCAGCCGTCAGATTCCATCATCGCGGCTGCCAGAGAAGCAGGCGCAGATGCCATAGGGCTCAGCGGATTGCTCGTGAAATCGACGCTTGAAATGAAGTATGTACTGCAGGATTTGCAGCGGCTGGGTCTGGAGATACCTGTGGTCTGTGGCGGCGCTGCTCTCACCCGTAAGTACGTGGAAGAGGATCTTCGCAAGGAATATGCCGGTCCGGTTTTCTATGCGGAAGATGCCTTTGCCGGCCTTCACGTCATGTCTGATCTCACCTCAGAAGACGCCGCGATACGCGAAAAACGTGCCACCGAAGGCACTACGGTCAAGGTCTTTGGAAAATCCTCCGCTGCAACGGCCGAACTCACTCTTGTTGAGCTCACCCCGGAGGGCCGTTCACCCGTCGTCGAACGAGTCTCAGCGATTCCGACGCCAGCCTTCTGGGGGCCTCACGTCTTCAAGGACTACAAGCTTTCAGAGGTTTTCCAGTATCTGAACGAGACCGCACTCTTCAAAAATCAGTGGCAGTTAAAGACAGCGGCTCAGGCGGATTATCTGCGACTGGTCGAAGAGAAATACAGACCGATCCTGAAGGATCTTGAAAAGGAAGTAGAAGCCGCGGGCTGGTTTGAGCCAAAGAGTATCATCGGCTTTTATCCCTGCGCGAGCGTTGGGGATGATGTGCTCATCTTCGATCCGGAGAAACCGGACCGCGAGTTGGAGCGAATCACTTTTCCCCGGCAGGCGCAAGGGCGGCGTCTGTCCATCGCCGATTACTTTGAGCCGTTGTCGTCAGGGAAGCGCGATGTGATTGGATTTTCGATTGTCACCATCGGCAGCCATGCGAGTATAGAAACCCAAAAATTGTTTGATGCCGGCGACTTCACAAAGTATCTCTACCTGCACGGGCTTTCCGTGGAAACTGCGGAGGCGCTGGCTGAATTGGCGCACAAGCAAACCCGCGAATTTCTCTCAATTGGAGGAGAGGACTCCTCGCACATCACGGACCTCTTCCATCAAAAATATCGCGGATCTCGTTACTCGTTTGGTTATCCGGCATGTCCCAATTTGGAAGATCAGACAAAAATCTTCCGCCTGCTCAAGCCTGAAGAGAACATCGGCGTCTATCTCACGGAGGGATTCCACCTGGAGCCTGAGCAGAGCACGAATGCCATTGTTGTCCACCATCCACAGGCAAAGTATTTTGTCGTCTAAGGCATCAAGGAACTCCTGCCGGCCTACCGAAGAAATGCACATGATTGTTTCAGTTGAGCGAAATATTTCAATCTCTGACGCAGCATGAACGGATAAGCCCCGAAATGTTGATCAGGGCCAGGATGAGGAAAAAGAAAATGATGCGGACTCGGTCCCTTTTTGTTGCGGCTCTTGTTTGTGGATGTGGTGGCGGAAGAACGATGGCCGCGCCTTCCGCCACTTCGCCGATCTCTGCGCCAACCATCTCCATCTCTGCGGCTCAAAATGGTGCTGAACTGATCACGCTATCTGCCGCAACGGCTGGTTCCACTATTCACTACACGATCGATGGATCCAGCCCTTCGTCATCTTCACGGATTTATGAGGCTCCCGTTCTGGTGGACACCAGCCTGACCGTGAAGGCGATTGCGGTCAGCAGTGGAGCACAGAGCCGCGTGGCTACGCGAAATTTCACAATGAGCATTCCTTCGGGAACGCTGGTCTGGTCAGAAGAGTTTAAGAACGTCACCGGCTCCAGGGAGCAGCCCAATCCCAAGGTTTGGACCTATGACACGGGCCATGGGGGCTTTGGTAACAAAGAGTTGGAGACTTATTGTGCCTGGGGTTCCAACGCGGGACCATGTTCCACTGCAAATCCAAATGCCTATGTTGGTACTGACGGATACCTTCACATCACAGCCAAGCAACCGCATCGACGCGTCTACACCTCCGCCAGGCTGAAAAGCCAAGGGCTTTTCAGCTTCCAGTACGGACGGCTGGAAGCAAGGATGAAGCTTCCAGAGGAACAGGGATTGTGGCCCGCATTCTGGCTACTCGGCAATAACGTTACAACGATTGACTGGCCAGCTTGTGGTGAGCTTGACGTGATGGAGCACATCGACGGGAACAACCCTCCGCCGCAGGTTGGAACTCCAGTGCCGGGTTACGATTGGATTGCGGGGTCCATTCATGGAGGAACTCGGCGCACAGAAGTTAGTGGAAGTGTGAAGTATCATCCGTCCGGCTTTTCAGCCGCCGATTGGCATACCTATGGCATGATCTGGCGCAAAGGCGAGATTCAATACTACGTGGATAATCCGTCCAATGTGTATGCCACGTTCACGACCACCAATGGCACATTTAATGGCAAGTGGCCCTTCGATGATGGTCCGGAATTCATTCTATTCAATCTTGCCGTCGGCGGCTCCTGGCCCGGCCCGCCGGATTCCACAACAGTCTTTCCGGCTGATGTTCTAGTTGACTATGTCCGGCTCTACACGAATTAGTCAGATTGCGGCCTAAATCTAATTTTGTGGCTGGTCCTTCGCGAGGAAAATTCGCACGGATTTTCAGTGCGTTGACTTTCCATTCATTTCTGCTCCATGTGGGTCGCTCTCGTTTCCCCGAATCCGAGTTTAGTCAGGCGTCTTTGGGCGGGGATGCGGTGGAATCGCGTACCACGAGCTTTGTGGAAACCAGAAATTCCCTCTGCACCTTTTCTGCGCTGGTTCCCTCCGCTTGCTGGCGGAGTGCCTCAAATGCCGCACGCGCAAGGTCACCACGTGAAAGTCGAATTGTCGTCAATGGCGGCAACGTGAACTCAGCAAAATCGATATCGTCAAGCCCGATGACGGAAAGATCCTTTGGCACCTTGATATTTCGTATGTGGGAGGCGCGAAGAACGCCAATGGCGGTCATGTCGTTCGAGCAAACAATCGCCGTTGGCCGAGTGGGCAATGATTGCAACCGCTCAAATCCGGCCACGCCGCCCTTAAGCGTGTGATCGCACTCAATGATCCACTTCTTTTGCACGGGTAGGCCCACGGTTTCCATCACTTCTCGAAAGTCGCGCTCGCGAGTCATGGCCGAGTGAATTTTGTGTGGTCCTGCCAGGAACGCTATCCTCCGGTGACCAAGCTCCATGAGATGGTTCACGGCTTCTCGTATTCCAGTCGCGTAGTCGAGCAGAATAGTACTGGCCTTGGAGTCTTCGAGTTTGAACTCAGCCAGAACCACTGGAATATCGTGGAAGGAGAGGTGTTCCATCACCGGTTCTTCTTCGCCGAAGGTCAGCATTGCGACACCTTCCACCTTACGCTCGATCATCCGTCGCACACACGTTGTTAGAACCGCAGGATCGCTGTTCGAGGAGCTCACGAGAATTTCATAGCCATGCGCAACAGCAATTTCCTCGAAGTTCTGAATCAGTTCGGGGAAAAAGGGATTGGTGATGTTCTCGACAATGATGCCAAGAATGCGGCTTCGGCCGGATACCAGGCTCCGAGCATGAGTATTGGGGAAGTAATTCAGTTGCTCGATCGCCTGCCACACGCGTTTTGACAATCGATCACTGACTACGGGCGAGCCATTAATAGTGCGGGAGACAGTTGCAATAGAGACCTTGGCGAGTGCGGCCACGGCGCGAATATCAGGTACCTTATCGACGGACTTACGCATTCCTTTTCGGGCCACGTGGCTTTCCTGATGAGAGAAGCTAGACAGATGAAATTAAATTTACACCATGCCACCCAGTATGGTAGGGAATTTAGCGTAACAAGAGTATGGACGCCCAGCGTTCAATTAGTCAGGATATGAATCCTTTTCCGAGAGCAACAGTCGAAGATCGCGGAGATTCTGCCCAGTGGGCCCGGTGACTAGCGTATCTCCCAGGGCGGTAAAAAGGGGACACGCGTCAAAGTTTCGCAAGGACTCCTCCGGATCAAATCCAAAGGCCCGCGCACGGCCAAAAGTAGTTGTGTCCGCTATGGCGCCTGCGTTCGTTGTATTACCGTCGATTCCGTCTGAACCGGCGCTAAGGACGGTTAGACGTTCTTCGGGAAATTGAGCCAATTCGCGGGCGCACTCGAGTGCAAACTGCTGGTTACGTCCACCTGCTCCCGGAGTCCGATTCAGTGTCACGACAACCTCTCCTACCGAGATCAGGCAGAACCGTTCATGGTTCTTGCGCAGGAGATGAAATCGCTCAAGAAGATAGTGCGCGGCGTCTGCGTAGTCCCAGTCATCGCAAGAGTTATCGACGGCCACCACAAAGCCTGCTTTCTCCGCTTGTTTGCGTGCATTCTCTACAAGGTCCTGGCTGGAGAGAAGAACCTCGTATGTGGAGTTACAGAATGGGCTATCCTGCAACTGTTCGGGCGAGGTTTCTGCTCCCTGCAGAGCCTTTGTGAAGTCCTTGATGCTTGTCCGCGAAAACAAGGCGTGTCTTGACTGGGTACTTTCCCGGGCTATCTCTGATTCCTCAGCAGTAAGTAACTGGATTACGGACTGTGGCAACTCTTTTTCGAGTTGATATTTAGTAAGAATTGCCCGAACATCCTCCAGTGTCGAATGATCCGGAGAGGTAGGCCCTGAGGATAAAGAATCGATGGAGCGCAAGGGGACATCCGGAAGGAGGAGGGAAATCTTTCTTGCTTCTGGTGCCGCTGCCGCAAGCCGTCCGCCTTTCACTGCGGAAAAATGCTTTCGAAGCACATTGATGTCATTAATAGGCGCGCCGCATCCGAGTAGTACTTTATGAAAAGCGACTGTCTCTTCCAGGCCAATTCTTTCATCCAGAGGCAGATCAAACATCGCGGAACCGCCACCGGAAATGAGGAAGAAAATCAGAGTGTCTTTCCGGGCTTTCTTCAGCAGCGCAAGAGCCGCACGGGCTGCGGCAAAGGATTCTTCATTAGGGAGGGGATGCCCTCCCTCGAAGTACCGGAAGCGCCAATTTCGTTCCGCAGGCAGATATTTTGAACAACATATTCCGCGGAGGCCCTGACGTCGCGGCATCCGCTCCAGAAGCACCTCCAGCATGCGGCCCGCAGCCTTGCCCATCGCAATGACGAATACCTTACGGTAGTCAGACAGATTGACGGCTTCAGGTTCACCGCCGAAGCTCGCCAGGCGCTTCAGCGTGTTGCCTTCAAAACGGAAACGGTCATCAAAGGCTGTGGCAATGTTGCATGCTTCCAGTGTCGAGGTAAATATTTCCGTTGCCAAAGCGTGCTGCGCGTCAAGTGTGGAACCACCAATGGGTGTCAACTCAGTAGCTCCCATACCTGCTCAAAAAGATTGCAATGGTGAATCCCTGCTCGACAAACAGACCTTCTGAAGCTACGAACAGAAAAGTAAAAGAACATAGGATGCATGCTTTAATCCCCAATTTGCTAAACGTGCCGGCTTAGTATACGCGCAGCCACCACATGGGTCATTTTACCTGCACTGGAGCCATCTGGAGCCATCATTATGCGGGAGGTGAATCGGTTCACTCGGCCATTTTCATTGCACAAATCAGCAGGAGGGCATCGGCTCAATGGGTTAACACGGCGGCGTTAGAGTATTCTGGCTGCAATATGACCGATTCCGCATCTCTTGATCCCATCAGTTTTACTCGTGAACTTGTTGAAATTGAGTCGACTACCTACCATGAAGGTGCAGTTGGAGATTTCCTGGAGGATGTGCTCGCCCGGCGCGGGTGGGAGGTGGAAAAGATGGCAGTGCCGCAGCCCCCGGAGAGCGGCGCGAACGGCCCGCGATGGAATGTCTATGCGGGCGTTGCTGGACAGTCTCCAGAGTTGGTTTTTTCCACTCACATGGATACGGTCCCACCCTATGTTACTTTCCGCGAAGACGAGGAGTTTCTCTACGGACGGGGAGTGTGCGACGCAAAAGGCATTATTGCGGCGCAGATCTGTGCCGCGGAAGTTCTGCGCGCGCAGGGTCTGCGAGTGGGCCTTCTATTCGTTTCCGGAGAAGAGAGGGACTCGGCGGGTGCGAAAATTGCAAACAATCATCCAAAAGGCAGTCGGTTTCTCATCAATGGAGAACCTACTGACAATCGTCTTGCGCTTGCCTCAAAGGGAGCTTTGCGCGCAGTGATACGCTCCAGTGGAAAAATGGCCCATTCGGCCTATCCGGAACTAGGAGACAGCGCTGTGCATAAGCTTGTGCATGCTCTCTCGAGTTTGCTATCACTGGAGCTGCCCGTGACTGAAGATATAGGTGCCACAACCGTGAATGTGGGCCAGATACAGGGTGGTTATGCGCCGAACGTGATTGCAGATCGGGCTGAGGCCCAGGTGCTTACACGGCTTGTGGGGGACTCCGCTCCTGTGCGAGAGGCGATTCTGGATGCATGCAAGGGGCTTGCGGAGGTCGATTTTACACTGGAAATTCCCTTTGTCAGGCTTCGCGCCGTGGAAGGGCTTCCCACGATGATTGCAAAATTCACCACGGATATTCCGCAGCTCAGCAATTGGGGAGAGCCCTTGTTGCTTGGACCGGGCTCAATTCACGTGGCGCATACACCCGATGAACGGGTGAGCAAGAGAGAACTGACAGTGGCGGTCGAACTCTATGTGAAAGTGGCCCAACAATTGATCGGCTGAAATCGAATTTAATGCTTATGGCACACTCAGTGTGCATGCTATGGAAAGGGAGGAACACGGATGTCCACTTCGATCTATGACATTCCAATCCAGAAAATCACCGGCGAGACGTCCTCGCTGCTAGAGTTCAAGGGAAAGGTAGTGCTGATAGTCAACGTGGCTTCTAAATGCGGTCTCACGCCGCAGTATGAAGGCCTTGAATCGCTCTACGAGAGGTATCGCGGCCAGGGCTTTGTCATAGCTGCCTTTCCTGCAAACGACTTCAAGGGGCAGGAGCCCGGCAGCAACATAGATATTCTCACCTTTTGCACAGAAAGCTACGGGGTGCGCTTCCCCTTATACAGCAAGATTACGGTGGTTGGCCCCCAAAAGCATCCGCTCTATGCCGCACTCATTCAGGCGCAACCCAAAGCAGTCAGCTACTCTGAGAAGCCGTTTCGAAAGCAGCTGAAGA
>JAJXXG010000878.1 GCA_021781255.1 Acidobacteriota bacterium | reverse complement strand
GGCTGCCCAGGACTTGAGATTTTGATCGGGAACACGGATTTGAGAACGGGACGCAAATTGGGAACAGGTTGGCTGGCGTTGCTGCTGGGCACAGCGGCTGCGATGCTGCCTGCATCGCTGTCGGCACAAGTTTCGCTGACCACGGTGGTGGACCTGGCACAGCGCAACAGCGCAACGGTACGGATTGCGCAGGCGAACGTGCAGAAGGCGCAGGCGGGACTGTCGGAAAGCAAGGACGCGGTGATTCCCTCGGTGCAGTTTGCGACGGGGTTGCCGACGTTTCCGGAGGTGGGCTTTACCGGGTCGCCGCCGTCGGTCTGGACGGCCACGGTGCAGTCGCTGATCTTCGGTATTCCGCAGAAGCGGTATATCGACGCGGCACGTTTTGGCTTGCAGGCTGCAACGGCGAACCTGAAGGCGGCACGACAGCAGGTGGCTCTGGACGCCTCGGTTGCCTACATTGAGCTGGACACGGTGAACCGCGAGCTGGATGCTGCCCACGAGCAGGAAGGCTATGCCAACCGCCTGGTGGCGATTGAGCAGGAGCGATCCGAGGCGGGCGTGGACCCGCTGAGCGAGTTGCTGCAGGCCCAACTGACGGCGGCGCAGGTAAAGCTGGCGCGCATTCGCCTGGAGGCGCGTGCGGGCACGCTCGCCACGCAGATTGCGGCGTTGACAGGGCTGCCGGTGGGGTCGATTACGCCGGACACCAAGAGCATTCCTGAGATTCCGAAACTGAGCGGAGACCCGCCGGACCATAATACGGGCGAGATTCGCGCGGCGCAGTTGCTGGCGCTCGCCAAGAGCGAGCAGGCGAGAGGTGACAAGGAGATCAACTATTTTCCGCAGTTGAGCTTCTTTGCGCAGTACAACCGCAATACGACGCTGCTGAACGATGTGAACTCGTTCTTTGCCAGACCGCTGCCGGCGAACAACTTCAGTTCCGGCATTGCGATCCAGGTGCCGCTGTTTGACATGGGGCATCGCGCCAAGGCGCGCGAGACGGCCGCGGATGCGCTGCGCGCCACCGTGGAGGCCGAGGCAGCGCAGCGGCAGAACGATGTGCAGATTGCGCAGCTGAACGGCACGCTGCGCGAACTGGATGCGCTGGCGGAGGTGGCCACGCTGAAGCAGCAGATTGCTGCCGAACAGCTGAAGACGGTGGTGACGCAGCTGGAGTTTGGAAATGGAGCCGGCGCGGGCCCCGGCGCTGCTCCGCAACTGTCGCCGAAGGCGGAGCAACTGGCACGGATTGATGCGAGCCAGAGGCTGGAAGACTCACTGGATACAGGCTTTAACCTATCGAAGGCGCGGCTGAATCTGCTTCATGCGCTGGGACATATCGACGACTGGTTGCAGGAGCTGCACGCGAAGTAAGACGGTAAACGTCATTATTCTGCCTGAAATAGTACCGGAATGATAAAATTGAGGGGATGTCTATGCCTCTGAAAACGCTGTTTCTGAACCCGCCTTCGTTTGAGAATTTCGACGGTGGAGCGAGTTCGCGCTGGCCTGCAACGCGCGAGATTGAGTCCTACTGGTACCCGGTGTGGCTGACGTATCCGGCTGGTCTGCTGGAAGGCTCGCGCCTGCTGGATGCCCCGCCCCATCACGTCTCGGCGGCCGAAACGATCGAGATCTGCAAGGCGTACGAGTTCCTTGTGCTGTTCACCTCGACGGTGGGCTGGGAGGGCGATCAGCGGCTGGCGGAAGCCATCAAGGCAGCGAACCCCTCGATTCGCATTGCGTTTGTGGGGCCTCCGGTGACAACCTCGCCGGACAAGGCACTGAACGAGTGCTCGGTGCTGGACTTTATCTGCCGGCGCGAGTTTGACTACGCGGTGGTGGAGTTTGCGCAGGGCAAGCCGCTGAACGAGATTCTTGGCATCAGCTACAAGCAGGACGGCAAGGTTATCCACAATCCGGATCGCCCGCAGGTGGAAGATCTGGACGCGATGCCGTGGGCCACGAAGATCTACAAGCGCGACCTGGATGTGACGCGCTACAACGTGCCCTTCCTGCTGCACCCGTATATCGCGCTTTACTCAACGCGCGGCTGCCCGGCGCAGTGCACCTTCTGCCTGTGGCCGCAGACGCTGAGCGGACATGCGTGGCGCAAGCGCTCCACGGATGACGTGGCGGCGGAGCTGGCGTGGGCAAAGCAGAATTTCCCGGATGTGAAGGAGTACTTCTTCGACGACGATACCTTCAACATCCAGAAGCAGCGCACGATTGAGCTGTGCGAAAAGCTGAAGCCGCTGGGCCTGACGTGGAGCTGCACCTCGCGCGTGACCACGGATCGCGAGACGCTGAAGGCGATGAAGGAAGCCGGTTGCCGGCTGCTGATCGTGGGCTTCGAGTCGGGCGATCCGCAGATCCTGAAGAACATCAAGAAGGGCGCAACGGTGGAGCGCGCGCGGGCGTTTGCGAAGGATTGCCACGATCTGGGCCTGACGATCCACGGCGACTTTATTCTTGGACTGCCGGGCGAGACGAAGGAGTCGATCCGCAACACGATCAACTTCGCCAAGTCGCTGGATGTGGAGACGATTCAGGTGTCTATCGCGCATGCGTATCCGGGAACGGAGTTCTACGAGTACGCGAAGACGAACGGCTTTATTGTGAACACGGCGGCGATGAGCGATGAGGGCGGCCACCAGATGGCGCACATCGAGTATCCCGGCCTGCCGACCGATTACGTGCTGGAGATGGTGCACCGCTTCTACGACGAGTACTACTTCCGTCCGAAGGCCGCATTCCGCGTGATCTGGAAGGCAATTGTGAATCGCGACCTGCCCAGGCTCTACGTGGAGGCCAAGTCCTTCCTGAAGCTGCGCGCACAGCGCAACAAGATGGTGAAGCAGGCGCGCAACCGCCAGACCGATTCGCAAACCGCGGTGAAAGCGGGCGCGTAAGGCGATTCATTTCAGTTCCACCGAGGGCGACGCGATGCGTTCGCCCTCCTTTTCTTTCCGGCAGTACAAAGGACGTAAAAGACGGGAATGGCGCACCACAGACTTTCGCCACGACAATATCTGATCTTGGGACTGGTGGCCCTGTGCGCGCCGCTGGGCGACACGTGCCTGTCGCGCGGGATGACGAGCCTGCCGCCGATCTCACTGGCGCACCCGGCGACGCTGATCGCTGCTGTGTTTACGCCGTGGATTGCGGTGGGGATTGCCCTGCTGATTGGCTTTTTTGCGAGCTATCTGACGGCGCTGTCGTGGGCCGATTTGACGTTTGTGCTTCCGGCGACGGCGTTCGGCAATGTGATTGTGGCCTTCCTGTCGCGCTTCTGGCTGCATGAACCCATCTCCTTTCTGCGCTGGACGGGAATTGTGCTGATTACGATTGGCGTTGGCTTTGTGGCGAATGGGCCATCGCTGACGGAGCGCCCTGTGGAGACAGCGAGTGCCGCAGCGGAAGCGGAGCGGTTGGAAGAGGAGAAGGTGGGATGATGATTGCCGATTCCACTGCGCATGTGGGGCCGTGGGCCGCGGCAGCGATGATTGCCGCGATTATCCTGAGCTCGACGACGGGCGAAGTGCTGACCGCTGCCGCAATGAAGTCCATTGGCGACCTGGATGAGATACGGGCGCGCGCGGGTATGAAGGGCGCGATTCACGCGGTGGTGACGTGTCCGAAGTTCTTTGCCGGGGTTGGCTTTCTGGCGCTGGCTTTCTTTGCGCTGCTGTTTGCGCTGAATCATCTGAATTTGAGCCTGGTGGCTCCGGCCTCCGCATCGCTGACGCTGGTGACGAACGCGATTGCGGCGAAGTTCTTTCTGCACGAAAACGTGGACCGGCGGCGCTGGACAGCGGCCGTTCTGGTTTGCATTGGAGTGTATTTTCTGGCGCACTAGGAAGCGCGCAACAGCACTGCTATCCGATCCAGCGCATGATCCCCTGGGGCTTGAGGTCGGGGACGAGGAAGGCGTGCGGCGAGCCGACGCCTGCACATAGTGCTGCCGCGGCAAGGTGACCGGAGCGCGCGGCACTCTCCATGGTGGACGGCCAGCCGGTGGCGATCCAGTCGCCCGCGAGGAAGCAGTTTGGCCATGGGGAGACGGCGGTGGGGCGAGCGGCGTCGATGCCCGGAGGCACTCCGAAGGTGGCGCGCACTTCCTTGATGAGTGCGGCCTTTTGGAGCTTTGCGGATGCGACCGCGGGAAAGAAGTCGGCCAGTTCCCTCACCGACTGATCAATGGCCTGCTCGCGGGACAATGCGGCGAAGGCACGCGACGCGCTGATGACGAGCTCGACGTAACTGCCCTGCAGGTTGCGCCACGGCTGCAGACGGCCCTTGTTGTACATCCAGTGAATCTCGCGGTCGAGAAGGACGGCTTGGTCGAGCGTGGTGATTTCGCGATCGAACCAGAGATGCACGCTGCAGATGGGCCAGTGCTGGTGCTGCTGAATCTGCGCCATGAGTTGCGCAACGCCCGGCGCCGGCGGCAGGTGTGGGATCAACCTGGCAGCGGCCTCAAAGGGCAACGCAATCACGAGGAAGTCCGATGCGATGGCGCCGGTGCGCGTGGTCAGTGTCCACTGCGCGGTCGCTGGATCGAAGCCGGCGGATTCCACGTTGGTGTTGAGCAGAACGTAGGCTCCACGCTGCTCAAGGAACTGCTGCGCGCCGGAGTAGAGCTGGCTGAGCGGCACGGTGCTCATGCCCATGCTGCCTGCGTGGGCGGAGTTCATGAACAGCTCGCGGATGACTTTGGCGGCGTAGGGCAAGGCGATGCAGTCGAGATCCGCATTGAGCGCGCTGGCGATGACGAGACGCCAGAAGCGGTCGAGCGCGCCTTGCGTCTGGCCATTGCGCCGCAGCCAGACGCCGAGGCTTTCGGTGGAGTCCGGCGGAATGGGCCGCATGAGTGCGCGGAAGGCGCGGGCGACCGCGAGCTTATCGGCGAGCGTGAAGGCTTTGGCCGACAGGAGACGCGGCAGACCGTGGAGCGGAGCGGGCAGGATGGATGGACCGAGAGGCGACTGGCGACCGCCGGGCTCGATCATGGTCATATCTGTGGTCCAGTGGATGCGATCAGCGACGCCGGCACGCTGGTAGAAGCCGATGAGATTGGTGCAGCAGCCGAAGAGCACATGCTGGCAGTTGTCGATGACTTCCTCGACGCCGGGATGGAGGTAGGAAGAGGCTCGTCCGCCGAGATAGCCGCGGCGCTCGACGAGCTGCACGCGGAAGCCAGCTTCAGCCAAGGCGCAGGCGGCGCTCATGCCGGCGACACCGCCTCCGACGACGGTGACGGTGCGGGGCGGATTTTGCGAGGCTGCGGACAATGGGACCTCAGATTGCGAAGAGTTGAGCGGTGCGGATGCGCCTGGGAGAATCTTATCGAAAGAGGCGCACGACGGCCATGCGCATCATGCCGACGGCGAGGATGGCGAGCTTGTGTACGAGAGGCACGCTGGCGCGGCGCGAGAAGACATCGTAGTTGGCACGACGGATGCGGACGAGCAGCGCGTGATAGATGGTGACGAGAACCCAAAGCGCTGGGCGGCTTTCGCGGTCGATGAGCGGCAGCAGTTTTTTGGCGGACTGATAGTATTGCTCGGCACGCTCCGCGATAGCGGCAAGAAGTGCGCGCTCGGCCAGCGTGGGCGGCGCGGCGGGGTACCGCTGCAGGAGCGCCTGCAGCGGTACGTTGTGCGCCGCGAGATCTTCGAGCGGCAGGTAGACGCGCTTGCGTGCGGCGTCTTCCGCAACGTCGCGCAGAATGTTCGTCAACTGGAAGGCGATGCCGGTTTCCTCGGCAAGCTTCTCTGCGGCGGAATCCTTGTAGCCGAAGATGCGAATGCAGACGAGACCGACGACAGAGGCCACGAGATAGCAATAGCCGTAGAGATCGGCGAAGGTGGCGTAGGTGTCCGGCGCTGCGCTGCCGGCGGACTTGAGGTCCATCGTGGTTCCGGCGACGAGCTCGTCGAGGAGCGTGAGCGGAATGGCAAAGCGCTGCGTGGCATCGCGCACGGCAAAGAAGACAGGATCGCTGGTGGGAGCGCCCTGGCAGACGGCGCGCCAGTCGGAAAGCCAGGCATCCAGCTGGCGACGGCGCTCCTGGTGCGGAAGTGATTCGTCGTCAGCGAGGTCGTCAGCCTTGCGCATGAAGGCGTAGATGGCGCAGATGGCGTTCTTGCGCGCCGCAGGCAGAGCGATGAAGGCGTAATAGAAGTTCTTCGCTTCGCGTTTTGCGATGGCGCAGCAGGCTGCGTAGGCCTCATCCAATGTGAGTGCTTGGGTCAAGCCGCCTTCCCTGTAGAAGCTGTGCTGAGGCGAAGAAACGGAAGCGCCTTGCCGCTGACGGCGCGCATGGCAAGCGCCAGCTTGGTGCGTTTGGAGATGGCAGGGCGCGCGGAGAGCACATCGTAGTTCTGCTGCTGTATGGCGCGCAGAATTGCGAGACCGCCGCGGCTGAAGAGGTCGAGATCGACGGCGAGGTCGCGATCCACCCGGCCGATAAGCGGCAGGCCTTCAAGGAATAGATTGCGCGCGAAGTCCACTTCGTATTGGAGCAGGGCGCGGAACTCCGGCGTGGCGACGCCGCTAGCGATGGTTTGCTCGGTTACGCCGAAGCGCTGCATGTCGTCCTGCGGAAGATAGATGCGTCCCTTGGGATAGTCCACGCGGACATCCTGCCAGAAGTTGGCGAGCTGAAGGGCGGAACAGGTGGCATCAGAGAAGCGGAAGCGCTCCTCGTCGGCATAGCCGCATGCATACAGAACGAGGCGGCCGACAGGATTAGCCGAGTAGCGGCAATAGTCCAGGAGCTGCTGCATGTTCTGATAGCGCGTGACGGTCTGGTCCTGACGAAAGGCTACGAGCAGATCCGCGAAGGGCTCCCTGGGAATAGAACAGGCACGAATGGTCTCAGCGAGTGCAACGAAGACGGGATGACGAGCGCGGCCCGCATAGCAGGCATCGAGTTCGCGCTCCCACAGGTCGAGCAGGGCCAGCGAAAGCGTGGTGTCGCCGACCTCGTCGCCAAGGTCGTCTGAGACGCGGCAGTAGGCGTAGATGGCGTGGAAGTGCGGGCGCAGCGCCTTAGGCAGAAACCACGAAGCGACGTGGAAGTTTTCGTAATGCGACTCCGCCAGCTGACGGCACCAGGCGCGGGCCTGCTCAAGCGTGGGGGCGGTCTGCGGCATGCGGTAAGACGCAGGCAGCGCGGCCCAGGCGCGCTCCAGGAGCGCCTCTTGATCGGCGGGCTGTGTGGCGGTGGTCATTGGGAGCCTCAGGGGACGATTGCGGTCTTGATCTCAGTGCTGCGCTTCATCAGCTTCTCAAAGACGCGATTGAGCTCATAGAGATGCGCATGGCCGGTGATAAAGGCGCTGGCCTGGAAGCGGCCGCCCGCGATGAGATCGAGCGCCTTGCGGCAGATGGCCGGCGTGTGATGGAAGGTGGCGCGCAGGGTGATGTCGCTATAGTGGATGCGATTGGTGTCGAGCGTGACCTTGGTGCCGAGCGCGCAACCGCCGAAGAAGTTGACGGTGCCGCCTTTGCGGACCATCTCGACGGCCTCCTCCCAGGTTTCGGGGATGCCGACGGCCTCGATGGCGATGTCGACGCCGCGGTCTCGGTGCGTGAGCGCGCGCGTGTCATGAATGGCCTTGCGGATGCTGGAGGCCTGCACGACATGGGCTGCGCCGAGCTGGCGCGCGGCTTCAACCTGGCCGTCGTGCTTGACAACAGCGATGACCTCACAGCCGGCAAGCGCTGCTACGTGGAGGATCATGAGGCCTAGCGGGCCGCCGCCGATGATGGCGACCGTATCGCCCGGGCGCGGGTGCGAGTCCTCAAAACCGTGGACGGCGCAGGCCAGCGGCGCTGTGAGCGCGGCGTGCTCCA
>JAJXXG010001066.1 GCA_021781255.1 Acidobacteriota bacterium | reverse complement strand
GCTGGCCAATATCGGAGATGCCAAGTCGCTGGTGATTCATCCGGCGTCGACCACGCACCAGCAGTTGACGGTGGAGGAGCAGGCAACAACAGGAGTGACGCCGGAACTGGTGCGGCTCTCGGTTGGCATCGAGGATATCCGGGACATCCTGGCCGATCTTGACCAGGCCATTGAGACCGCAAACGGGCAGCGGCCAGCCTGAACGGCCGGGCGCATACGGCACAATAAGAAAGGCGCCCGTTGGGCGCCGATCGCAACCTCCGGGGATCCGACAGTTTTTCTATGACCGACAGTTTTAACCGCAGTGGCGCCTCGCCGCCGTCAAAGACCGTAGAGCCGACCTACGAAGGCGACTTTGTGCTCGACGGCCCGCTGCCGCTTGATTGCGGCCGGGAGCTGATGAGTCCCACGCTGCATTATGCCGTTTACGGCCGGCTGAACGCGGCGCGGGACAATGCCGTTCTGGTTTGTCACGCGCTGTCGGGCTCGGCGCTGGTGGGCTCCTGGTGGCCGGAGATCTTTGCTCCGGGCGCGGTGCTTTCACTGGAGCGCGATTTTGTGCTCTGTATCAACATGCTGGGCTCCTGTTACGGCTCGACGGGGCCGGGCAGTGTGAATCCTGAAAGCGGCAAGCTGTACGGGCCGGATTTCCCGCTGGTCGGGGTCCGGGACAACGTGCGGGCGCAGGCGCGGCTTCTGGATTCGCTGGGCATTCGCAAGCTGCGTCTGGCGCTGGGAGGCTCGCTGGGGGGGATGCAGGCGCTGGAATGGACGATCCAGCATCCCGAGCGGGTGGAGCGTGCGCTGATTGTGGGGGTTGCGCCGCTGTCGGCGATGGGTCTGGCCTTGAATCATTTGCAGCGTCAGGCCATCCAGCACGATCCGGAGTGGGCCGGAGGGCGCTATCTGCCGCAGCGGCCGCCGCGCCGCGGGCTCTCGCTGGCACGCCAGATTGCCATGATCAGCTACAAGTCCGCGCCGCTGTTCAACGAGCGCTATGGGCGCAATCCCGACCGCAGCGGGGAAGACCCGTATGTGGCCGAAGGCGCGTTTGGCGGGCTGGTGGGGGGACGGTTCGATATAGGGGGCTATCTGGACCACCAGGGCAAGCGTTTTGTGGAGCGTTTTGACGCCAACGCGTATCTGGCCATCCTGCGCGCCATGGATACATGGGATCCGGTGCGCGGATACGGGTCGGCGGAGGAGGCCTTCGGCCGCATCCGGGCGCTGCTGAGCTTTGTGGGCATCAGCACAGACTGGCTTTTCCCGGCATGCGAGGTGCGGCAGTTCGCGGAGGCGATCCGGCGGGCGGGCGCGCAGGCCGATTACCGCGAGATGGCGAGCGACCACGGCCACGACGCTTTCCTGGCCGAGCAGGCGGAGCTGGTGAGGCTGCTTCAGTAGGGGAGGATTCCGGGGTTGAAGGCGTTTTCAGGGTTTCGTGGCGGGACCGGCGGCGGGCAGGATTCCCGCGGCGGGCGCCGTGCCGGAGGCGGCGCGCCTGGCTTGCTTGTCAGGGGCAGATGGGCTTTCTATAATCCTCCTACGTAGCTGTGTAAGCCGTGGTATCGTGGTATCCTTTGCTGCGGCGTTCACATGCGACGTTGGAAGTTTCCACCTTATTGGTGAATCAGCAGATTTCGATTTTCATTTCGGTAATTCCCAGGAGCATTGCATGAAGAAGTTAGTCTTTGCATCTGCGATGGCAATGGCAGGAATGTGCCTAGTTTCCACGCAAGCAATCAAGGCTCACAGCCAAACCATTCAGATTCAGGATCCGGCGGAGTTCAACGCCTATCAGAACGCCAGTACGCAAAACAGCCCGGCGGAGAAGTGTTCAGGGCTCGAGAGTTTTCTCAAGGCATATCCGCAAAGCACGGCGAAGTCGGCGGCGCTCTCGCAGATGCTGGACTGCTACAGCCAGACCGGGCAGTGGGATAATCTTCTGAGCGCGTCAACCCGCCTGCTGCAGATGGACCCGAACAATCTTCAGGCAATCTTTGCTTCGGTGTACGTGAAGAAGATGCAGTGCGGCAAGAGCCTCGATCCGAGCGGCGCCACCACCGACGCGCAGACCTGCGACGACGGCGCGGCGCTGGCGCAGAAGGGGCTGGCGATAGCCAAGCCGGCGGCGACTGCGGATGCCGATTGGAAGACGCAGACCGGCAACTATTACCCAATCTTCCGCTCCACGATTGCGTTTGACGACATGGTCTCAAAGAAGGACTATGCGGCCGCGATCAAGGAGTACACGGACGAGCTGAATCTGTACTCGCTGGCAGACTGCTCCAAGCCCGGCCCCTGCCTGGTGGACACACTGCAACTGGCGCAGGCCTACTCGAAGCCCGGCCCGGCGCGCGACGAGGTCAAGGCCGTGTGGTTCTTTGCCCGCGCGTGGGACTACGCTCCGGCGGGATTCAAGCCGCAGATTGAGCCGTTGCTCGACTACCGCTACAAGCACTATCACGGCACGCTGGACGGCGATGCCGCCATCAAGCAGCAGATCGACGAGATCAAGGCCAAGGCGCAGGCAACGCTTTTTCCGCCGGCCGATTTCACGATCGCACCCGCCCCGACGCCGCAGGATCTGGCGCATCATGCCTATACCAGCGGCGACCCGCATAACCTGAACCTCGAGGATAAGGAGTTCATTCTGGCGAACGGCTCGGATGCGGATGCCAGCGGATTGTGGGCCTTGCTGAAGGGCCAGCAGACGCCGGTTCCGGGCAACGTCATTGCCGATCAGGCCACGGTCTTGAAGGTTACCGTGCTGACGAGCGCCTCGCCCAAGCCCAAGGAGTTCGATGTAAAGCTGACCACCCCGGCAGCTTGCAGCGCGGTACCCGAGGCGCCTTCGGAGCTGAAGATCAAGGATGCGCAGGCATACATCCTGGCCAACGGCGTGAAGGCCGATACGGACGCGATGGGTGATCTGCTGACGGAGTCCGCGGCGCACGTGCACAAGATGGAAGTGGCGCCTTCAGTCACGGTGATCGACGTAGCCGTGACCCAGGATGCCAAAGACAACCAGCATGCCGACTTCACCGTGAATCTGAAGGATCCGCTCTCCTGCAAAGAGGCTCCGGCGCCGGGATCGGTACTGGGGCTGCAGCCGGCCACCGAACTGGATGGAACCTACGATACCTACACCAAGGTTCCGGCATCCGGCTCGATGGGACCGACGGCGCAGATTGTGCTGACCGCCGGGTTCGTGCAACAGGAGCAGAAGAAGGCGGCTCCGGTGCACCACAAGCCTGCGGCAGGGCATCGCGCGCACTAATCGCAAGACAGCTTCTGGGAATTGAAAGGGCAGTCCGCTTCCGCGGGCTGCCTTTTTTCTTGGGCGGGCACGGCGTGGATGAGTTCCGGCGGGTGCAGGGCCCGTCGCAGGCGGGCCGCAGCGAGCGCGGCGCGGCTGAATGAGGGCGGCCGGGTAACTGGCGCGCGCCGGGCGGTGGCGCTTTGCTGAGCCAACCCGCCGGGAGAATGAAGCGAATGGAAGCCGCAGAGAGGCCCCGGGGCATGCAGCCGGACTTTGCCGCGCTCAGTCTTTGCGTTTTGCCGATTTGAGCTTACGTATCTCTTCGAGACGCTGGGCGAGGAGTTTTTCGCGGCCTTCCTGTGTGGGGTGGTACCAGCGGCGGCCTTTGAACGCCTCGGGCAGGCATTCCATGTCGGCAACTTTATTCTCTTCGTCGTGCGCGTAGCGGTAGCCGTCGGCGTAACCCAACTCCTTCATCAACTTCGTCGGTGCGTTGCGCAGGTGCATCGGCACGGGCTCCTGGCGCGAGCGCTCGATCTCGCCGCGCACGGCGGCGAAGGCGGTGTAGACGGAGTTTGATTTGGGCGCCAGGGAGAGATAGACGACGGCCTGAGCCAGGGCGAGCTCGCCCTCTGGAGAACCGAGAAAATCGAAGGTGTCTTTTGCGGAGAGGCAGAGGTTGAGCGCCTCGGGGGCAGCCAGGCCGATATCCTCAATGGCCATGCGCACGATGCGGCGCGCAAGATAGAGCGGGTCTTCGCCGCCGGCCAGCATGCGGCCGAGCCAGTAGAGCGCTGCGTCGGGATCGGAGTTGCGGACGCTCTTGTGCAGCGCTGAGATCAGGTTGAAGTGCTCCTCGCCGGCCTTGTCGTACTGAAGCACGCGTCTCTGCGCGGCCTCGACAGCGACCGATTTGGTAATTTTCCGGTCGTCCTGAACGAGTTGCGCGGCAACTTCGAGGGTGTTGCAGGCCGAGCGGCAGTCGCCGCTGGAGTAAGCTGCGATCAGCTCCAGCGCGTCGTCGTCGGCCGTGATGGAGAGCGCGCCCAGGCCGCGTTCCTGGTTGGCGAGCGCGCGCCGCAGCAGCAGGACGATCTGTGCGTCCTGCAACGGCTCCAGGACGTACACGCGACAGCGGGAGAGCAGCGCCGAGTTGATCTCGAAGGAGGGATTCTCAGTGGTCGCGCCGATCAGCCGGATGGTGCCGCGCTCGACATAAGGCAGAAAGGCGTCCTGCTGCGCCTTGTTGAAGCGGTGAATCTCGTCGATGAAGAGGATCGTGCGCGAGTGCATCTCCGCGGCGCGGGCGGCGTCGGCCATCACCTGCTTGATCTCTTTTATGCCGCTGGTGACGGCGGAGAACTCGATGAAGCTGGCCCTGGTGGTTTCGGCGATGATCTTGGCGAGCGTGGTTTTTCCCACGCCGGGCGGTCCCCAGAAGATCATGGAGACAGCGTCGTCGCGCTCGATCTGCACGCGCAGCGGTTTACCGGGGCCAACCAGGTGTTCCTGGCCAAGAAGCTCGTCGAGCGAGCGCGGCCGCATGCGCTCGGCGAGGGGGAGGCCGACGGCGCCGCGGGATCTTTCCCGTGCCGCGTGCGGCGGATGGGGCAGAGCTTCGTCAAACAGGCTCATCGCCGCGCTCCGGGGCGGGTTGCGGGCCTGCGATCGCTGCCCGTCCGCTGCCGCGACGCCTCATACAGCAGGATGCTTGCCGCCACGGCCGCATTCAGGCTCTCCACCGGGCCAGGGCAGGGAATTGTGACGGCGGCATCGCTCCTGGCGGCGAGCTGCGCGGGCACGCCTTTGCCTTCATTGCCGATGATGAGCGCCACCGGTTCTGCCAGATTCACCTGCTCGGCCGGCTGCGCGAGCCGCACACTCGTGGCCAGAATCCGGACTCCCGCCTGATGCAGCTTGTCCACACACTCGCGCTCGCCGGCGGCAACTAACGGCACGCGGAAGACACTTCCGGCCGATGCGCGCACCACCTTCGGGTTCCACGCGCTCACGGTGCCCGGCAGGCTGACGACGCCGGTAGCGCCAAAGGCCTCGGCCGAGCGCAGGATGGCGCCCAGATTGCCCGGATCCTGCAGGCCGGCGAGAACGACGAGAAGCGCCGCGGCTTTGGGGCCGGAGGCCAGGATATGGGTCCAGTTCCAGTTTGGCGGCTCAACCAGCGCGGCCATCGGTTGCGGGGTCTCCGTGGTGAGGGCGGCGGCGAGCAGCGGCGCAGGCAGACATAGAATTTCAGTCTCAGGGGGGATGATCAGCCCGTCAAGAACCCGTTTGCCGCTCCCGGCGACGAAGACGGTTTTCAGGCTCACGCCCGCGCGCAGCGCTTCGTCAATCAAGTGCGGCCCTTCCACCGCCACCAGTCCGGTTGTGCCGCTTCCCGGCGCAGCCAGAGCCCTTCGCAGCGCCTTCAGACGCGCATTGTCCCTGCTTTCGACCAAGCGAACCGGCATCGAGCTCCCCCTCGGAGTGCTGTGGCGATTTTAAGAGCCGCCGGCGGTTTCCAGCTACCGGCCTCCAATTTTCTCCCGAAGCGAAGGAGGCATCGGGCATTGCAGGCGCAAAAAGCGCGGTGAATCGGGCCGCTCTCAGCCGAGGAAGGCGCGCAGCCGGCGGTCAGGAGCCGCAAGCCGGACGCGGAATGCTCGCCTGCAAACTTGCACCGAGGCTGGTGCTGTGATAGTTTCCGATCTTGTAACGTCTTCTTTTTACTCGGGGACCGAGGTAGGACTGCTTGTCAGCGGAAATTCTGCGTGTTCATCCCGATGAACCCCAGCCGGACCGGATCGATTACATCGTCTCCTGCCTGCGCAAGGGGGGTGTGGTTGCTCTGCCCACGGACACGTTCTACGGCCTGGCCGTGGACCCGGTCAACCTTGCCGCGGTGGAGCAGATCTACCAGATCAAGACCCGCCAGAAGCACAAGCCGCTCTCGCTGCTGATTGCCAATCTGGCGCAAGCCTATGAACTGGGACGCGATACCGATCCGCTGCTGGATAAACTCGCGGACCGCTTCTGGCCTGGCCCGCTCACGATCATCGTTCGCGCCGGAACCAAGCTGCCGCTCCGCTCCACGGCGAACACCGGCAACGTGGCTCTGCGCGTGCCGGACGCATTGATCCCGCGCATGGTGGTGGAGCAACTGGGGTTGCCGATCACAGCGACCTCGGCGAATCTGCATGGCGCCTCAGAGTGCACCAACGCCGCCTGCGTCCGCGACCAGATCGGTGATCGTGTTCCGTTGATCATCGACGGCGGTCCCACCGGGCGCGCCCAGCCCACTACGATCGTCGATCTATCGCTCGGGGCCGGGCGCTGGGAGGTTTTGCGCGAGGGCGCAATTCCGACCCATGAGATCGTCATGGTCCTGCAACGGTGAAGGTGCAGGCCGCGGAAGACGGGAGCGCGGCGGCGCGGGGCGGAGTGAGAAACTAGGAAGAGATCACTACACCCCCGACCCAGACGCGTTGCCTCGATGCCCGTCCCATCCAAGACGAAGCCGTCCATTCAAGTTGCCCGCATTGTGGCGGTATTGGCACTGCTTGCTGCGGCCGGTGCTACGGTGTGGACAGGGTGGGTTTACGCGCAGATCGAGCTCTATGCCCACGAGGATCAGGCGGCGCCGGCGGACGCCATCGGCGTGCTGGGCGCGGCTGAATACGACGGCCGTCCCTCGCCGGTTTACCGCGCCCGCCTGGACCATGCGCTGGTTCTCTACCATCGCGGCATCGCACCGCTGATCATCACCCTCGGCGGCGCCGGGGGCGATCAGTACACCGAAGGCTCGGTGGGCCGCGAATACCTGATGAGCAAAGGCGTTCCCGAATCCGCCATTATTGCCGAAACCGAGAGTCGCAATACGGAGGAGTCTGCCCGCCGCATCGCCGTCATTGCCCGGGCCAATGGCCTGCACCGGCTGGTGGTGGTCAGTGACGATACGCATATGTTTCGTATCCACGAGATCTGCGCGGCCGAAGGGCTCGACGTGCTGACCTCGCCGCGGCCCCGTCCGGCCGTGGAAGAAAAGGCGCAGAAGGGCGAGCGCATTGCGCACGAGATTCTCAGCTACACCTTCTGGAGACTGCATCTGCATTGAAGGCAGAGCGCAAGAGACCGGGAGGGCGGAGCGGCGACCAGGGAGCGGATACCTACCTGAGCCAGGAACGCGGCATCAGCGCCAGCAACAGCAGGGCGAATCCCGCCGCGCCGGCGGTGGATAGAAAATTCACGGCATCGTTGTTCAGCCAGCGGCGGTGCTCGAGCGTGGCTCCCAGCAGGCTGTCGAACAGCAATCCGAAGACGGCGCCCGCGCCGCTGATCCAAAACAGGTTCCAACTGCCGTCGACGGCCCAGGCTCCCGCGCCGGCCACAAGCGCGGCCGCGATGACTCCGGCGAGCGTGCCGGCGGGGCTGATTGCGCCGTTGCGTCCCGGCTCGACCGCCCGCAGGGTTGTGATCAGGCGCGGGCGGCCTCCAAACACCTGGCCGATCTCAGACGAGACGGTGTCGGCAGCGGCCTCGGCGAGCGCCGCCAGCCCCAGGGCGAAGAGCAATTGGGTTGCGGGCCAGCCGTGGACGAGATTGGAGTTGATGAGCCAGGACGCAG